>NZ_NPJK01000062.1:0-23660 GCF_002251285.1 Prevotella sp. P5-64 | reverse complement strand
CAAACAACAGTTTCCCCACCACCACCAGAGATTTCGGATTGAGCATCAAGTTCAGTTTGACGAGGTAAAAGAGAAGCGGAGGAGGTGCTCTTCCGCTTCTCTTTTACCTCGTCAAACTGAACTTGATGCTCAATCCGAAATCTCTGGTGGTGGTGGGGAAACTGTTGTTTGCCAACAGCGGTGTGTTGGTCTGTCGGTCGTAATAGAAGCTCATCGTGAGCAGGCGGGAGAGGGTATAGTCTGCCATGAAGCTCAGCTTGAATGCCGTGTTGCCGCTGCTGGCGTAGCTGCTGATGGTGGCTATGTCACGGCTGATGCTCGCTTGGCGTCGGTAGCTCAAGTCCAGACGCAGGTTGAGGTCGTTGTTGGTGCCACTCCGGCTGCTTACCGCTGCTGCAGTGGTCGACTGCGTCTTGTTGCGGTTGCCTCTGCCCTTAATCTTACGCATATTGCGGTCGCCGAAGAGCTTGAAGTTGTTGATGCGATAGCCCAGTCCTAATACCCAGTCTCTGCTCAGCGCCTCGTTGAGCTGCACGCTCGTCATACTCAGGTTGAGCACACGCGTAGTGCGATATTCCACCTTCGCGGTGAGGTTGTTTTCAAATGTCATGTCTACTCCGAGCAGGGGCGAGAACGCCTCGTTGATGCTGACGCTCGACACGTTGAACATGCTGCTGGGCGTGGGCGCACCCGTGGTGGTCTCGTTGACGAAGCCCAGCCCGTTCATATACTCCTGGAAGGTGCTGTAGGTGCTGTAGGCTCCCACGGCGTAGACGCTGCGGTAGGCGTGGTTGATGTTGAAGCTCTTGAACACATCCCTGAACCAAGGCAACTTAGCCATTCCGCTGTAGCGCACCGTCCAGTTGGGCAACATGCGCGCCAGCGATGGGAATATGTCGAGTCCGCTGCCCATGCTGGTATAGGCAGAGAGGAATGCGGGCACCATGACATCGGCGCTGTAGCGGTTTACGCCACCGTTGGCGGGGTCGAAGGTCTTTCCCGCGAGCGAGGTGCCGGCGGGGTAGACCGCACCGGCATACTGGGCTTCGACGCGGTCACGGAAGGCGTCGAGCGAGTTGCAGAACTTCTCGAAGGTGGGCGAGTGGAAGCCGTTGGTGGCTTCGCCTATGCCGCTCAGGGCGCCCTTGAGCGAGATGGTAGTCATCGTGAATGTGCCGCTCTGTGTGGTGGGGTTGCCCCGATACATGTACTGTATGCTCTTGGCACGGCTCTCGGTGCGGTTTGCCACGAGGTCTATCTTCAGGTTGCGCACAGGCTCGAGGGTGAGTCTCAGCTGCACATCCTCGGTCAGGTTGGTGGTGGCGGGCGTGGCCACCGAGTCGCTCATGAGCAGCCAGTTGTTGCGCTTCGCCTTGTCGATGTAGCTGTCGTCTATCATGCCGAAGGCGAAGTCGAGTCCTGGCGACAGGAGTCCGTACCCGCGCGTCTGTCCGAGCGCATTGCCCACGGTAGGCATAAATCCCGGCAGCGAGAGCGAGTAGTTGTTGCGGTAGCTGAGGCTCACGTTGCGCACCATCATCATCACGCGGGCTACCGACTGAGCCGTCTTGTACCAGCCCTTGTCCTCGAGCGGTTCGCGCGGGGTCACCGTCAGCTTGATTTTGGTGAGCGTGTCGACCTTGCTGAATATCTTGATTTGGTTATCACCCACCTTTTTATATTTTATGGCGATGTTCTTGCCGTCCTTGGTCTTGGCGCTCACGTCGATACGGCGTGTGCGCTTGCCGTGGCTTATGAGCAGCGTGGTGTCGGGCGTGAGCGTCAGCTCGCGCTCATAGCTGCGTCGGTTCTTGGGCAGTTCTTTCTTCTGCTTCTCTGCGGCGCCGTCCTTGCCGTTGGCAGCCTGCTTCTTGAGCGTCTCGCGCTGTCGCTGCTTTTCCTTTTTCTCGCGCTCTATCTGCGAGCGGCTCTTCTCGCGTCTGAACTTGTCGTTGACCTTCTTCAGGAAGGGGATGTGGTTGTACAGCCGCTCCATGTTGAAGGTTCCGTTGACATTGAGGTCACGGTTGCTCACGATGTTGTTGCCCAGCGAGGTGCCGTCGTCGAGTGCCGTGCCGCGCACCCAGTTGTAGGTGGCGTTGTAGGTGGCGTTGACATTGGTCCAGTCGAGTATCGGGATGAGGTTGAGTGGCACCTGGTACGACAGGGTGAAGTTCTGGCTGTAGTCGAGCGGCGTTCCCATGTGGCGCAGACTCGTTCTGACAGAGTCTTTCCACTGGGCGTACTCGTCGGGATAGCGTTCCTTGTTGACGGGAGCGTAGGGCTCTTCGATTTCAGCGTGCGTGGCACTCTGGAAGTTCATGTGCAGATTGCGTGTAAGGTCCCATCTCAGGGTGAAATCACGGTTCCAGAGGAACTGCGAGCTGAAGGTCAGCGGCAGCTGTCCGCCTCCGAGGTCTTCCATGTCGCGCTCCTGCAGCTCGTAGTAGTTGCGTGTTATCTCGGTGTTGAAGCCCACGTTCTGCGGGAGCCAGTTGAGTCCGAATTTCTTGATGATATCGAGCCACTTCGACCTGTTCTTGATTGAGCGGAACGGCTCCCACGCCTTGAATATCGGTGTCCAGTTGTAGTTGAGCGCCCCTCGCCAGTTGTCTTCCTTCTCATAGACCGTCGTCTCGCCGTTGGTCTCGCGGTGGGAGTGGCTGTAGGACAGCGAGAAGTTGGCAGGGTCTATCGGCAGCGGGTGTCTCTTGTTCTGTATGTCTACCCTCACGTTCGACAGCGAGAAGTTGGTGCTTGTCGTCTTGGTCACCGCGATGCTCTTGATAGAGTCTCGCTCCTGCTTTGAGCCGGCTGCGTCGAGCGCATCCTTGAGCAGCATGTCGGTATCGAGCGGGTTGTACTTGGGCGAGGTCTCCTCCTTGGTCACCGAGTAGTAGAGCGGTATGCTCACCTTGGCTTTGTCGGGGAAGAACTTGCCCAGCTCCAGGTTGGTGGTTATGCTGTAGGTCTTGTAGTCATCGGTAGAGCGCTGGCTGACGCCCTCTTCCAGTCCGCCGAAGCCTTCCGACATGTAGCGGCCCTGCATATTGACCGTACCCAGGTCAGAGAGCTGCACGTTGAGGTTGCCCTGTGCCGCCCATCCGCCTCCGTTGTTGTACTCCTTGAGTCGCAGCTCGTTGACCCACACCTCTGCCGACTTGTGGTTGCCCGACTTGTTGCGCACGCCTATCATCATCGTCTTCACCTCGCCCAGGGTGGGGTTGCCCACGATGCTTACGCGGTTGGCAGGGTGGTCGGCGTCGTAGACTGAGAACACGCGCGAGTATGAAGCTGTGCCCTGTGCCTTGGCGATATTGCGCTCCTTCTTGACACGGGTGAAGATGCTCAGCGGGAAGTCAAACATATTAGCCTGGGGCCATACCCGCTCGCAGTCCGAGCGTGAGTAGCGGTCGTAGTGACCCGGTTCGGTGAGCTTCAGGGGGATTTCGTACTCGTAGTAGTTGGTCTTGTAGTCGCTGCCCACACGGATGAAGACGGCTATCTGGTCGTCGGCGAGGCTGGTGGCGTTCTGCTCCATTGCGTTGGCATGGACAAACATCTGCAGGCGACGATACTGACGCAGGTCGAGGTTGGTATTCTTGTAGACCGCCTTTGACTCGTTGTTGCCCAGATTGGTTACGACCATGTTGAGTGCCTGCTCGTTGGCCTCTACCAGTTGTGGCTGCGTGGGGTCCTGTGCGCGGTTTATGCCCGGTGGCAGCACGTAGTTGACGGGTGTCTTGTCGTTGTTTTCCTCGATGTTGATAGAGCTTACAGCCATCTTTCCCGACGACGAAGCGACTCCGTCGAGCGGCTGGTCATACGTACGCCACTCGCCCTTGACCAGGTCGAGACTGCCGAAGCGCAGCACGATGGGTCGGCTGAACCCGCGGAGATACATACGCATGAAGCGCATGCTGGTGAAGTCGGAGATGGAACCCACGCGGTCTTCGTAGTCGCTGAGGGGGATACGGAACTGGTACCACATGACCTTCTCGGTGGTGCCGTTGCGCAGCGGGACAGCCGCTTCACGGCAGTCTACGATGTGGTTGCGGCCTACAGCCATGTCCTGCGGACGCAGCGAGACGTGGTACTGGTAGTATTTCTCATACTCATTGAGGGTGTAGTCCTGGTTGATGTCCTCGACATCGGGTGTGGTCTTGTAGGAGGTGTCGTAGCCCTCGGTGCGGCTCTCGGAGTCGGGCGAGTTGCCCTGGGGGTTGTTGATGCGCTTGTAGCGTTCGAGTATCGAGGTCTTGGCTTTGTCGAAATCGGTGCCGCGGAAGTAGTGGTAGTTGTCATTGGCAGGGTCGGCCTGGATAGAGTCAAACACCTCGGGGCTCACCTTTGCCCTTGCCTCCTGCAGAAACTGCTGATAGGTCTCAAACTGGCGCTCTTCCTCGTCGCGCAGACCGTTGAAGCCCACATCCTGGAGCGCACGGCTACCCGGCGAGGTGGCAAAGGCGTAGGTCACGTTGGCCTGGGTGGGCACCTTGCCCCACTGCGTGTTGACAAATGTCTGTGAACCGTCTACCGGCATGCCGCTCTCATAGAATTTCTTGCCGTCGCGCAGCACATCCTCACTCACCTCACCCAGATTGATATAGAAGTCGCCGCCATACTCATTGGCGTCGGCCTGGCGGTTGGTGTAGATAAACGGGTCCATGAGCCAGAACTCTACATACTCGATGTTGGCTGCCTCGAAATCATTGGTGTTGAGCTTGCGCATCATGCCTCCCCACTTGTCTTTGGGGTTGCGCAGCCGGCCGTCGGCGGTGAGGTCGGGGTTGAAGTTATAAGGACCGCGCTCAGTGGGGTAGTAAGCGAGGTTGAGGATAGGAAGGGTAGAGATGACGCCATTGTAGCTGCTCTGGTCGCGGTTGGGGTAGAGCTCGTTGACCAGCACCTCGCGCACATAGTGGTTGGAGAGCTGCTCGAGGTCGCTCTTGATGTGGGATGGGGTGAGCGAGCTGCTGCGTCGGGTGAATAGCGGGTCGATGTTGTACCATGCCAGCAGCGAGCGGTCGTAGCCACTGCGGAGCGTAGTCTTGTCGTTGAAGTTGGGAATGGACGACGGCACGCTCGAGATAATCCACGATGAGGGCGTGGAGATGTCTATCTTGCTCGTGGAGTTTTCAAAATCGTCGAGATATGACGCGTTGTCCTGGGTGCCGTGGCTCTGTCCGGCAATGAGCTGGGCAAACTCGGCGTTGAAGGAGATTTGAGATGGCTGCGTCACATGCAGGAATGGAATCTTGTCGAGCATATTGGTGAGCCACTGGCTTTCCTTCTTCCAGTTGAGGTTCACGCCCCAGAGCGTGTTGTTGAGCGGTTCGGTGCCCATATTGACCTTGCTGGTGAGCGCCTGTTCGGTGAGGTGCTGCACGGTACCGCTGAGCTGCAGGTTCTTGTTGAAGTTGTACTCCCAGTTGAGGCCAAACATCGTCTTGCGTTGCTGTCCGTAGTCCGACTGACTCTCGAGAGAGACGTTAATCTGCGTCCCTGCATCTATCAGACTTTGGTTCAGGATGGTCACTTCGCCCGCGCTGTAGTCCACGGTGTAGTCGCTGCCCTCGGTGAGGGTCACTCCGCCGGCGGTTACCACCACCGAGCCTTGCGGTACGTTGTAGGCGCCGAGCGAGATGACGCCCGATGCGCTGCCTTTGAACTGTCCCGTGAGTATATACTTGTTCTTCTCGGCTATCTGCCGTGCCACCGTCTTGGTGGTATCATAGAGCTCGGTGAAGGCGTAGCGCTTGGCGCGGTCGGGGGCTACGCCCTTGGCCACGAGGTAGTTGTAGAGGTAAGAACCGAAGGGCTCGGTGCAGGGGAAGAAGACGCGGCCGTTGCTCACGGTGTAGCCTTCCACGAAGTCGAAGTAGCCGTTGGGGTTGGGCTTGTTGTTGTTGTCCAGACGGTCGGCGCCGAGCACACGGATGATGGGCGTCTCCTTGACCTGGGTTTCAGGGATGTAGTTGAGATAGACGCCGGCGGTATCGCTCTGGAACTTCACATCGAGGCGGAACTTCTCTTTCTCCACGCTCGAGGCCAGGCTGTACACGTTTTTCATCATCAGGTCCCAGTTGCCCTGCGTCGGGTTGTTGCTGGTGTTCTTGAGCGACTTGACAAAGAGTGCCTTCTTGACATCGGTCACGTCAGAGGCAAACTCGCCCACCTGGTAGGTCACGCCGCCGTAGGTGTACTCGTAAGCCACAGCCAGCACCTGGTCGGTCTGGAGTGTGGAGCGCAGCGATATATAGCCGAGCGACGGGTTGAGCGTGTACTCCGACGGCGACAGCAGTCGCGCGCTCTCCAGTTTCTCATAGTCCACGCCACCCACGAGTCCTGCCCCGTCGAGGGTAGAGTTGACGGCGTCTATGTCGCGGGCGGCGGCATAGGCGGTGGTCATGGTCTGATACTCGCTGTTGGCGCTGTTGGCAGGCACGGGCTGTCCGGTGGGCGTCCACATCGTGTTGCTCACCTTCTTGTTCTCGCCCAGGTCGGTCAGCGCCACGATGTTGCGCGTGTTGGTAGCCACGCCGCTCTTGTTGGTCACCCATATCTCGACGCGGTTGATGGTGATGCCGGTCGTCATGTTGGGCAATGTGCGCATGGCAGCGTCATACTTGCTTCGGAAGTATTGGGAGAGGAAGAAGTGCATGTTCTCCTCATAGTTGGCGACGTTGATTTCAAACGGCGTGAGCTGGATGCCGCCCTTGGCGGAGACGCTGCTGGTGTTGCTCTTCTTCTGCGAGGCTACGAGCTGCAGCTTGAGGCGGCCGAACTGCAGGTCGGTGCGCAGACCGAAGAGCGAGCTGGCTCCCTTGATGAGCGACGAGTTGGAGGGGAAGGTCACGTTGCCCGCCTCGACCAGCTTGATGATTTCGTCCTCCTTGCCTTCATACTTGAGCTTCAGGTTCTGGGCGTCGTAGTCGAAGGTGGCGTCGGTGTTGTAGTTGAGGTTCATGTTGACCTTGTCGCCCACCTTGCCGTTGACATTGAGGTTGATCTTCTCGTCGAAATCTATGGTAGTGGTCTTGCGGTTGCGGATGGGCAGACTGGGGTTGTCTATGTTCTTGAGCGTGGCGCCCAACTTGAGTTCGGCGCTTCCCTGTGTCTTGATGCGCACGCCGCCGGGGCCGAATATCTTCTCGGCGGGTCCCAGGTCGAAGTGCATGTCGGTGAAGTCAAACTTCTCCTTGCCCTTGGCCTGGTACACCTCGTCGTTCTTGTCGCGGTAATAGCGGTTGCGTGCCTGGCGCTCGCTCCATCGGCGATACTCCTCGGGCGTCATGATGATGGGCGCCTCGAGCCACACGCTGCCGATGCGCGTGCCTATCATGTAGCAGTCGAGTGTGTCGTTGTAGACCACCTGCTGGTTCAGGTTGTCGGGGCGTTTCAGGTCGGCGGCGGGTAGACGGTAGTCGTCTATCGTGAGCGCCGTGGTGCGCTGTATCTTCCAGCGCGGGTGGAGCAGCGAGTCGGGTATGGTGTCCTCGTCGATGGCTATGGGCTGCGCCGCAGCCTTGATGCGTGGCACGGTGTCGGTGGGTGTCGTCGCTTTCGTGCCCTGCTGCTGTCGGGCGGGGCGTACGGTCTTGCGGCTCTGAAGATAGGGCACTGAGGCATAGCCTATGGTCGAAACCATAGGTATCATGATTAATGCCAACTTTATCCAGTGTCTTATCTTCTGCCTTTGCATGGGTTTACTTTATCTGTTTGAGCGCCAGCTTGACCACCTGCTCCACGGGCATCGTGGGCTCGTCTTGCAGGATGGCAGCCACAATCTTGGCAGAGGGAGCCGGAGCGAAGCCCAGCATGGTAAGGGCGCTCACAGCCTCGTCTCTCACGCCCATGTCAATAGAGGGTGCGGTAGAGGTCGAGGCGTGCAGCTCGGTGGCGATGCCCATCTGCACGATTTTGTCCTTGAGGTCAACGATGATGCGCTGTGCGGTCTTCAGTCCGATGCCCTTGACGGCTTTCAGCATGCGCTCGTCGGCAGAGGCGATGGCGTTGCACAGCTCCGAGGGCGACGATGCCGAGAGTATCATGCGCGCCGTGTTGGCGCCCACTCCCGATACGGTGATGAGCAGTCGGTAGAGATCGCGCTCCTGGCGTGAGGCAAAGCCGTAGAGTGTATAGGCGTCGTCGCGGCCGCCGGTCACGAGGTTTTCGTGTACGTAGAGCTTCACCTCCTTCTTGCCTTGGATGGTGCTGTAGGTATTGAGCGAGATGTTGAGGGCATATCCCACTCCGGCTGCTTCTACCACAGCCGTGGCGGGGGTGAGTTCGGTCAACTCGCCCTTGATATATTCTATCATTTTGTACGTGTTATATTATATAATATACATTATTAACGCAGTCGGTGCCCGATTTATTGTATTTGTGCCCGATTTTATTGCAGCCGCCCCCATTTTTACGTTCTCCCCGCAGGGGTTGGCGAGGACGGTGGGTGCCGTCGTCGGCGCGGGTGGTGGTGATAACCAGCTGACAGCCACCCCTATAGCCGTGAAGCAGGGGAGCGGCATGGGCGTGATGACACCCAGTCTGCTGGTGGCGCGCGGAATGGTGGTGGAGTTGCGTGGGATGATGGTGGAGTTGCGCGGAATGGTGGTGGAGTTGCGTGGGATGGTGGTGGCAGCGAGTGGATTGTTGCCGGAAGGCATTGTAAAGTTGATTTCAAGGTGCGAAATAGTGATTGCAAACCGCGATATAATGATTTCACACCGCGAAACCGTCATTTCCAATCCCGAAACCAAAATGAAGGCCATCTCCGTGAGGATGATGGCAGTCGGCGTTGCGCTTGGCGTATGCGTTGTTATTCGTGTGTGTTTCCATATTCCTTGAATATACCATCCCAAGAAGCTACAAAAAAGATTTGTGGCTTTTCGGGGCTTTGCCCTATGCGTCCGTGTGTGTCGGGAGATATCTCGAGAGCAGGCTCTCGGATATTCCCTGCCACCCCCATCCGCGCCTGCCTGATGGCAGGCTGAAAAGCCGCAAATACAAAAAGTCCGCCGTTGGCGGTAAAAAAAGTCCGGCTGCGCCGGTACAAAAAAATAATTACCTTATTTCCTATCCGTAGCGGTATATAGTTGGGATAACACAAGCTGCTATTTTTTTACCGCCAACGGCGGCCTTTTTTTACGGCCACCGGCCGCTTTTTGAACCGTGGCGGCTGTTGTCGTCATGCAAAGCATGGCGTTTGGGGTTGGCGGCGACGACAAGGAGGAAAACTTGTTTTCCGACTGGCGTCACCGACAGCCACGAAAAGGCGAAGCCGACAACAACCGCCATGGCTTTTTGTGTTTATATCAACTCATGATTGAAGCAGTTATTAATGGATTAATCCCGCAATTGACCCCTTGTTTCCTGCCGTGGTAACGCCTTCGGCTAATCGCAACTCTTTCAGAGTAGCTAAGTAGGGTGGGGGCTTACCCAGGGTAGAGGTGCTTCGCCCCTTAACCCTGGGCTATGAAATCGCAACTCCTACAGAGTTGCTGCTGCTTGCGGGCCATAATTCATCGTTGATGATGCGCCCCCCAGGGCTATGCATGATTAGTCCGTTGACGATGATGTGCGCCTTTACCACCACGTATCGTTATCCCATAGTGGATGAAGTTCTCCCCAAGAGTTATACATAATTAGTTTGTTGTCGTTGATGTGCGCCCCTACAACCCTGTATGGCTATCCCATTGTGGACGGTGCGCACCCTTGGCAACTCTGTAGGAGTTGCGTTTCCCCAGCCCAGGGTTGCGGGCGAAGCACGCTACCCTGGGTAAGCGACCAACTAATATAGCTACTCTGTAAGAGTTGCGCTTAGCCGTAGGCGTTACTTGTCGTGTGTGTTTCCACAATCCTTGAATAAGCCATCACAATAATCTACAAAAAGATTTGTGGCTTTTCAGGGCTTCGCCCTATGCGTCTGTGTGTGTCGGGAGATATCTCGAGAGCGAGCTCTCGGATATTCCCCGTCACCCCCCATCCGCGCCTGCCTGATGGCAGGCTGAAAAGCCGCAAATACAAAAAGTCCGCCTTTGGCGGTAAAAAAAGTCCGGC
Source organism: Prevotella sp. P5-64 (assembly GCF_002251285.1). Lineage (NCBI taxonomy): Bacteria > Pseudomonadati > Bacteroidota > Bacteroidia > Bacteroidales > Prevotellaceae > Prevotella > Prevotella sp. P5-64. The sequence goes on along the minus strand of NZ_NPJK01000062.1, from coordinate 13,598 downwards.
TGCGCCGGTACAAAAAAATGATTACCTTATTATCTATCGGTAGCGTCATATAAATGGAATAACACAAGCTGCTATTCCTGCCGTGGTAACGCCTTCGGCTAATCGCAACTCTTACAGAGTAGCTAAGTAGGGTGGTATTCTTACCCAGGGTAGAGGCGCTGCACGCCTCAACCCTGGGCTATGAAATCGCAACTCCATTACCTTTCCGCGTCGCACTGCGCCGCGCCGGTAACCGTTGGTTCAGAGTTGCCAGGGGTGCGTCCTGTCCACCATAAGCCCCATCCTAACCTTCCCCACGGGGAAGGAAAAAAGCCCAAATGATGTTCATATTCCAATCTTCTTCCAGGAACGGAGCGCAATCATAACCCCCTAAAGCACAGCGAGAATGAATTCCCGCCCCTTGGGGAGGGTTAGGGAGGGGCTTACAAGCTGCTGTTTTTTTACCGCCAAAGGCGGTCTTTTTTTACGGCCACTGGCCGCTTTTTGAAACGTGGCGGCTGTTGTCGTCATGCAAAGCATGGCGTTGGGGATGGCGGCGACGACAAGGAGGAAAACTCGTTTTCCGACTGGTGTCACCGACAGCCACAAAAAGGCGAAGCCGACAACAGACGCCATGGCTTTTTGTGTTTATATCAACCCCTAATAGAAGCAGTTATTAATGGATTAATCCCGCAATTGAAACCTTGTTTCCTGCCGTGGTAACGCCTTCGGCTAATCGCAACTCTTACAGAGTAGCTAAGTAGGGTGGTGTTCTTACCCAGGGTAGAGGCGCTGCGCACCTCAACCCTGGGCTATGAAATCGCAACTCCTACAGAGTTGCTGCTGCTTGCGGGCCATAATTCATCGTTGATGATGCGCCCCCAAGGGTTATACATAATTAGTTTGTTGTCGATGATGTGCGCCCCTACAACCCTGTATGGCTATCCCATTGTGGACGGTGCGCACCCCTGGCAACTCTGTAGGAGTTGCGTTTCCCCAGCCCAGGGTTGCGGGCGAAGCACGCTACCCTGGGTAAGCGACCAACGAACCTTGCAACTCTGACGGAGTTGCGCTTAGCCGTAGGCGTTACTTGTAATGTATATGCCCATATACCTTGAATAAGCCATCACAATAATCTACAAAAAGATTTGTGGCTTTTCAGGGCTTCGCCCTATACCATCCGCAATGTGATGGAGATAATGACAAAGCACATAATATATAATTGGTCTGCGTTCTCTCCTCTTGGGGAGAGCCAGAGAGGGCTTCTTATGATGGTCGTTGCGCCTCCATGCTTGCCTATAATTGTGCGCGATGTCATTATTTCGGCGATTTTAACAACTATTACACGTGTAATGTTGGTGGAGTCCCGTTTTTTCACGAATTTTGTAGTTGTTACAACCATTACAGACAGCAGAATTTCAACTCTACGCACCGGTGCTACGCCCGTTGCCACTCTAACTTTATACACGCGCACTATGAAATGCGTCATTATTGCCACCCCTGCCCACTGCCCTGCTGCGGCGCACAGCCACACCGCTACAGCGTTGCTGGCAGTCATCACCCGTAGACTCTTGCCCATAGTCATGCTGCTCCTGACAGTCATGACGTCCTCGGCACAGACCGTCAAGGACGAAGAAACCCTGCATGTGGACTTCGACGGCTGGTTCAGCACCCTGGTCAACAACCGCAAGTTATACAACCGCTACAACGACAGCATCTTCCTCATTCATGACCACGACCGCTGGGTGGAGTTTTTCCATACCCGCGCTGCCCTGAACCACGATATCTATCAGAGCAACAAGCTCTGCCTGGACAGTCTGCGCCAGGTCATCACCCTGCCACAAGCCAAGAACGACGCGAGGCTCTATTCGGATTTTATCAAGAGCTTCTTCAGCAAGTATATCAACCAGAACCGCTCCGACCCCTTTCTCATGCTCGAACTCTGTGACCTCATCGACACCCTGCAGACCAATCGCCCCGACTCGCTGAGGTTTACCAACTATCTGAACACGTGGCGTGGCTCTGCCTACTACCATATCTGGAACATGACCCATGACGACGAGCTCCTGCAGAAGTCGTATGCTTGCTACCAGCGATGCGTCGCCGACGACGCCAAGCGCTATCCCGCCTATCAGTCAAACTATCTCAACGCGATGCTGCAACTGTGTGCGTATGTATGGGCACAAAAGAAGGTGGAGACGGTCGACGATCTGCGCGGGCGCATCAAACTGGCAAGACGATATGTCGCCAAGCACGGCGACGAGCTCAGCCGCAAGGGCTACAGGATGACCGAGCTCAAGAGGCGGCTCAACAATGCCGACGAGTCCATGGTGCGCAACATTTTCCTGGTGGACCGCACCACCATCAAGAAGAAGAGCATCGACAAACTTATGCATACCCTCGTGGTAAGGAACCTGCGGAAGCCCTCACTGGACAATTCCTCGTATCTGCGCACGCTGATTATGCAAATGAACCTGAAGCAGATAACTGCCAAGGAGGCTCTCAACAGATACCGCCCGCGCTACAGGGCATCTATGGAGAGTCTGCGCAATCGTAGGCTCGACCCCCAAGAGTTCTCGTTGCATCTTATGCCCTACTATTCGTTGTTCTATCTCAACGACTTGGCCGACATCCCCTACAGCGCCAAGCGCCGCAACGTGCTCCGCATGTGCCGTGACATCGAGATGGCTTTCCGCCATCGCAGTGACCGCCAGTCGGTGACCACCTTTGTCAACAACCTCAATGTCTTCGTCACCTACGACCGCATACTGTCGTATCTGAAGCCCCGCGAGCGCCTTGCCTTCCTCAACAAGCTGTCGGTATCGACCCACGTGACCACCTACGCCCACTCCGTACACGTGAGCGAGATAGCCATGGTGCTCATGGAGAGTCTTGTGGACAATCAGCCCCAGTTGCTGGTGGGCTATTTGGGTTGCAAGACCGAAGGCAGCGTAAAGCATCACAAGCGTAGGTTTGTCGAGTTTGTGCGCGAAGCCGCCCTCTACCACGATCTGGGCAAGAACACCATCATCCCCGTGGTAGACAACGACTACCGTCCGCTCACCGATCAGGAGTTCAAGATCGTGAAGCGCCACCCGGAGATGGGACTCAAATACCTCGCCCTCGACCCCAGGCTGGTGAAGTATCACGACACCACCCTGGGTCACCACAAGTGGTATAACGGCAAGGGAGGCTATCCCGCCGACTTTGACAATACCCGTTCGCCTTACCGCATCATGATAGACATCATCACCCTGAGCGACTGCATGCAGGCAGCTACCGAGCGCGTGGGCCGCAACTACAAGGACGGCAAGACCTTTGATGCCGTGATGGGCGAGATGCGTCGCGACGCCGGCACCCGCTACAATCCCGACCTCGTGAGCCATATCGACGCCCATCCCGGGCTGGCACAGAAACTCAACCATCTGCTCGACGAGGGCTGGATGGACATATACTATAATATCTACAGCCAGTATTTTGTCAACCAGCGATAGCACCGTCGCCATCATCGCGACGCCCCTGTCGACTATGGACGCCGTCACCACGTCAGAGATGGTGATAGGGATGGTATGCGCCCTGAAAATATTAAAAATGACGGGCGTGGTGAAAAATAATTGCATATTTTGGCAGAAAGAAGCCGAGAAATGATGTATCTTTGCATGTTGGAGAATTATCCCATAGTTGCATCACACTTAAACAATCGTCAAATGAACAGAAACAGTACCCCGGGGTTCAACCCCACCGTTGCCCGACAGATAGTCTGGGCTCTCGTCGCCATCTTTGTCTTTGTGATAGGCATGGCATTCATCCGTCCCTGGTACAACGTATGGTCGCAGGAGATGGAAGGCAAGGCCGAGTTTGCCAAAGCCGAACAGAACCGCAAGATTAAGATTGAGGAAGCCCGTGCCAACCTCGAGGCCGAGAAGCTCAACGCCCAGGCCGAAGTGGCACGCGCCAAGGGTGCCGCCGAAGCCATCAAGATAGAGAACGGCAGCATCACCCCCACCTATATCCAGTATCTCTGGGTGCGCCAGCAGAGCGACCTGAGCGACAAGACCGTCATCTATATCCCCACAGAGACCAATCTGCCCATCCTCGAGTCGACGCGGATGAACAAAATCAAGTCGCAGCACGCCCCAACGGCTACACACGAATAACCAAGTAAACAATTATAATCAAGTATGAAGAAAAGAATTACTCTCTTGACATTGTTCCTGCTCGCAGTGATGACAATGTCAGCCATCCCCGCACGCCCTAATCTGTGGCGCATGATTACCCTTGCCGACGGCAGTCAAGTCAAGGCCCGCCTTGTGGGCGACGAACACGGCCACTGGTATCGTGATGCCGACGGAAAGAGCTATGTATCAGCAGGCAATGGTATGTACAAGCAGGAAGATGCCACCAAGGTGGCTGCCCGTGCCAAGCAGCGTCGTGCCCGTGCCAACCAGCACTACGCCAGCCGTCGCAAGGCCGACATCTCGGGCAACCGCGGCAACTATCGGGGCACCAAGAAGGGACTCATCATCCTCGCCAACTTCAAGGACAAGAAGTTTTCTGCCAGCCATACCCTCGACCTGTACAAGAAGATAGCCAATGCCGAGAACTACAAGGACAATGGCTTCAACGGCAGTATCAAGGACTACTTCAGCGCACAGAGCGATGGCAAGTTTACCATCGATTTTGACGTGGTAGGGCCTGTAACCCTGTCGCAGAATATGGCTTACTATGGTGGTAATGACTCCAATGATAACGACCTGCGTCCCGAGCAGATGATTAAGGAAGCCTGTGAGCTTGCCGACGGTTGGGTAGACTTCTCTGACTACGACTGGACCGGTAACGGCGAGGTGGATCAGGTCTATGTCATCTACGCCGGTCAGGGCGAGGCCAACGGCGGTAGCGATGACACTATCTGGCCCCACGCTTATGAACTGGCTGCCGCCAAAATAACACTCTCCCTCGATGGTGTCAAAATCAATTCTTACGCCTGCTCTGCCGAGATGGGCTACTCTGGTATCGATGGTATCGGTACCATCTGCCACGAGTTCTCTCACTGTCTGGGCTATCCCGACCTCTATGACATCTTCTATGAGGGGCATTTCGGTATGTCGAGCTTTGACCTCATGGACTCTGCCGGCTACAACGACGACGGCTTCTGCCCCGCCGGTTATACTGCCTATGAGAAATGGATTGCCGGATGGATAGACTACGAGGTGCTCGAAGACGAGAACGTGACGGTCACTGACCTCAAGCCCACCAGCGAGGGTGGCAAGGCATACGTAATATATAATAAAGGCAACCGCAACGAATACTTCATCCTCGAAAACCGTCAGCAGACCAAGTGGGACAAATATATCGAGGCTACAGGTCTGCAGGTTATCCATGTAGACTATGACCCCACCTGCTGGATTAACAATGTGGTCAACTCTACGGGTGAATTCCGTCAGAAAGATGGCTGGACAGCTGACTTCAAGAACGACCACCAGCGCCTCACGCTCGTACATGCCGACAACATTGACGACAGTAAGTACTGGGACAAATACGAGCAGTATTATACCAAGACTACACTCACAGGCGACCTGTTTCCCTACAAGTCAAACAATGAGTTGAGCGACACATCGATACCTTCGTTCGGTCTTTACAACGACAACGAGGACGGTACCCGCAACATGGGCCGTCAGGTCAAGGACATTACCGAGAATGACAACGGTACTGTGAACTTCCAGTACAATGCTACCGTAGTGGTAGAACCTACTCCAGAGGGCCAGGTGTTCTATGAGAGTTTTGACAAGTGTGCTGGAACGGGCGGAAACGACGGTACATGGAGTTGTGGCAGCAATGCGCTGGTAACAGACAACGCAGGTTGGGAGTCGCTCTCCCGTGCTGGTGGCTTCAAGTGCGGCAAGTTTGGCTCCTCCAAGAAGAGCGGTTCTGCCACCACACCTTCCTTTGCCCTCAACGGCAAGGCCAAGCTCACCTTCAAGGCTGCGCCTTACGGCAGTGACGCCACCTCGCTCAAAGTGACTTACAACGGCGCCGAGGTAGCTACCCTCACCATGAAGAATGAGGAATGGACCGAGTACAGCATCGACATTACCGGCACCGGTAGCGGCAAGATTACCTTCACCCCTGCCAAACGTATGTTCCTCGATGAGGTGCGCATCGTGGCAGATGGCGTAGGCACCGGCATCGATACTGTCGAGACCACTGGCAAGCCCGTAGACAACCGCGTCTACAACATCCAGGGTCAGTATCTGGGCACCAGCCTCGACAATCTCCCTGCAGGCATCTACATCGTAGGTGGCAAGAAAGTGGTGAAGTAACCACGACACATACAGACACAAAAAAATCCCTTCCGTCACTTATGGCGGAAGGGATTTTCTTAATGGTAAATTAGTTGCTGAACACGATGTGGTCGTCGGCGACATCGACCGTGATGGGCTTGTCCTTGCTTACGCGCTCAGCCAGCAGCATACGGCTCAGGTCATTGAGCACGTAGTCCTGGATGGCACGCTTTACGGGGCGGGCGCCAAAGGTGGGGTCGAAACCCACACGCGACAGATAGTCTATTGCCGCCTTGGTCCAGGTGAGTGTCACGCCCTGCTCGGCAGTCATCTTCTGCAACTTCTGCATCTGCAGTTCCACAATCTTGGAGATTTCCTCCTGTGTGAGCGGATGGAAGGTGATGATGTCGTCGATACGGTTGAGGAACTCAGGACGCATAATCTTGCCCAGCATCTCACGCGTGGCGTTGGAGGTCATGATGATGATGGTGTTCTTGAAGTTGACCACGCGGCCCTTGTTATCCGTGAGTCGGCCGTCGTCCAATACCTGCAAGAGGGTGTTGAACACGTCGGGATGAGCCTTCTCTATCTCGTCGAAGAGTACTACGGAGTAAGGCTTGCGTCTTACTGCCTCGGTCAGCTGGCCACCCTCGTCGTAGCCCACATATCCTGGAGGCGCGCCGATGAGCCTTGTCACGCTGAACTTCTCCTGATACTCGCTCATATCGATACGCGTCATCATGTTCTCGTCGTTGAAGAGATATTCGGCGAGCGCCTTGGCAAGTTCAGTCTTACCCACACCTGTCGTACCGAGGAAGATAAACGAGGCGATAGGTCTCTTGGGGTCCTGCAGTCCGGCTCGTGAGCGGCGCACGGCATCGGCTACAGCCTTGATGGCCTCGTCCTGACCCACCACTCTGTGATGGAGTTCGTCTTCGAGATGCAGCAGCTTCTCGCGCTCACTCTGCATCATCTTCGACACGGGGATGCCCGTCCAGCGGCTAACCACCTCGGCGATATCGTCGGCAGTGACCTCTTCGCGCACCATAGCGTCGCCGCCCTGGGTACCCCGCAGCTGCTGCTGGATATGGTCTATGTCGTCCTGGATGCTCTTCAGGCGACCGTAGCGTATCTCAGCCACACGGCCATAATTGCCCTCGCGCTCGGCCTTGTCGGCCTCAAACTTCAGGTTCTCCATCTCCTGCTTATCCTGCTGGATCTTGTTGACCAGAGCCTTCTCGGACTCCCACTTAGCCCTGTACTGGCGCTCCTGCTCACCCAGCTGGGCAATCTCCTTGTCCAGTTTGTCGAGCGAGTCGTGCAGATTGGCAGCCGCATCATCCTCGGCGCCGCTGCCTTGGCGGTGCTTGATCTCGCTGCGTATTGCCTCGCGCTCTATCTCAAGCTGTTTCAGATGGCGGTCTATCTCGTCGAGCTCCTCGGGCACCGAGTCGCGCTCCATGCGCAACTTGGCGGCAGCCTCGTCCATGAGGTCTATCGCCTTGTCGGGCAGGAACCGGTCAGAGATATATCTCTCGGAGAGCTTGACGGCTGCGATGCACGCATCGTCCTGGATACGCACCTTGTGGTGGTTCTCATAGCGCTCCTTCAGGCCACGCAGGATGCTGATGGCATCTATCTCGTCGGGCTCGTCGACCATAACCGTCTGGAAACGGCGTTCGAGCGCCTTGTCCTTCTCAAAGTACTTCTGATACTCATTGAGCGTGGTGGCACCGATAGCCCGCAGTTCGCCACGTGCCAAGGCAGGCTTGAGGATGTTGGCGGCATCCATGGCACCTTCGCCACCGCCGGCACCCACGAGCGTGTGGATTTCGTCGATGAAAAGGATGATGTTGCCGTCGGCCTGGGTGACCTCCTTGATGACGCTCTTGAGTCGCTCCTCAAACTCACCCTTGTACTTGGCACCAGCCACGAGCGCGCCCATGTCGAGCGAGAAGAGCTGCTTGTTCTTCAGGTTCTCCGGCACGTCGCCACGCACGATACGCTGGGCGAGTCCCTCGACGATGGCGGTCTTGCCCGTACCCGGCTCACCTATCAGGATAGGGTTGTTCTTGGTTCGGCGCGAGAGAATCTGCAGCACGCGGCGTATTTCTTCATCTCGGCCTATCACAGGGTCGAGCTTGCCGTTGCGCGCCTTGTCTATGAGGTTCTGCGCATACTTGGCGAGCGCCTGGTAGTTTTCGTCGGCCTGGGCATCGTCGACCTTCTTGCCCTGTCTGAGGGCAGCGATGGCCTTCTCTACCTCGTCCTTGGTCATGCCTGCATCGCGGAGTATGCGTCCTGCCGTGTTCTGGGTCTGCATGATAGCCATGAGTATGGGTTCGATGGCCACATACTCGTCGCCCATGCGCGCAGCCTCGGCCATAGCCTTCTGCAGTATCTCGTTGGTGGCATTGGTGAAGTAGGGTTCGCCTCCCTGCACCTTGGGCAGATGGGCTATCTCGCTCTCGACGAGCGTTTCAATCTGCTGTGGGTTGACGCCCAGCTTCTGGAAGATGAACTGGGTCACATCCTTACCCTTGTCCATGATACCTGCCAGCAGGTGTACCGGCTCTATGGCTTGATTCTGCGCCATCTGCGCCTTGTTGACCGCGCTCTGCACGGCCTCCTGCGCCTTGATAGTAAATTTGTCAAATGTCATATCGCTTGTTGTTTTAATTATTATCTTTGTTATTGTCACTCATCATGATACAAACTATGTACCTATGCCCGAAAACTGACAAAATGTCAGTCTTGGTCTGCCTTTTTGTCATTTTGGCGACAAAAATCGTGGGGTAGGGCAAAATTTTCGATGATTTGTTGGGCGATACACCTTATTATTATTATCTTTGTAAGGAATAAAACTTATATCACAACAATAATGAGACGCAATCTACTTATCATCGTTATCATCATGACCGCCATGACCCTGCTGCCAGGCTTCACCGCCACAGCCGGAGCCAAGGCCAAGCATACCTTCAAGATAGAGGGAGGCAACTTTGTCTACGACGGAAAACCCATACAGATCCACTCGGGCGAGATGCACTATTCGCGCGTGCCCGCAGCCTACTGGCATCACCGTCTGCGCATGATGAAAGCCCTCGGACTCAACGCCGTGGCCACCTACGTCTTCTGGAACTACCATGAGACCGCTCCCGGCGTGTGGGACTGGACCACTGGTAACCGCAACATACGCGCCTTCCTCAAGGCTGCTGCCGACGAGGGCATGATGGTCATCCTACGCCCCGGTCCCTATGCCTGTGGCGAGTGGGAGTACGGCGGCTATCCCTGGTGGCTCAGCACCGTGCCCGAGATGAAGATACGCACACAGAACAAGGCTTTCCTTGACTCGTGCCGCACCTACATCGACCAGCTCGCAGCCCAGGTGCGCGACTTCCAGATAACCAAGGGCGGTCCCATCGTCATGGTACAGGCTGAAAACGAGTTCGGCTCGTACGTCAGCCAGCGCAAGGACATCCCCCTCGATGTACACAGACAGTATAGTGCCGCCATCCGTCAGCAGCTTATCGACGCCGGCTTCGACATACCTATGTTCACCAGCGACGGCAGCTGGCTCTTTGAGGGCGGATCCATCGAGGGCGCACTGCCCACATGCAACGGCGAGAACAATGTCAACACCATCAAAAAAAAGGTAGACGCCTATCACGGCGGAGTGGGCCCCTACATGGTGGCAGAGTTCTATACCGGATGGCTCGACCACTGGAACGAGCCTTTCCAGAAGGTCAGCTCCGATGCCTTTACCAAGCAGATGCAGAAGTATCTCGATGCCGGCATCAGCTTCAACTTCTACATGGTGCATGGTGGCACCAACTTCGGCTTCACCTCGGGTGCCAACTATACCAAGGACATCCGTCTGCAGCCCGACCTCACCAGCTACGACTACGATGCCCCCATCAGTGAGGCAGGATGGGCTACACCCAAGTATGAGGCCATCAGAAAGATACTGATGCAGTATAACAAGGATGTGCCGGCAGTGCCCGAGCGCATACCTGTCATCACGCTGCCCCAAATACGTCTCACCCAGACCCAGAACCTCTTTGACCGCATCGAGGGGATGACGCCTGTGGAGTGTGACACCATGCCCACATTCGAGGCGCTCGGCCAGGGCCACGGATACGTGCTCTACCGCCGCCACTTCAACCAGCCCATCGCCGGAGTGCTCAAGGCCGACGGCATTGCCGACTATGGCATCGTCTATGTCAACGGCGAGAAGGTGGGCGAGCTCAACGCCGTCACCGGCGTAGACAGCCTGGAGGTCGAGGTACCCTTCAACAGCACCCTCGACATCCTGGTCGAGAATATGGGACGCATCAACTATGGTGCCCGCATCTCCGAGAGCTTCAAGGGCTTTGTGCGCCCCATCACCATCAACGACAACCCCATCGAGGGTGAGTGGAAGATGTATTGTCTGCCCATGAGCGAGGCTCCTGTGCTGGCTGCTGGCGACCACGGCTATGCCAAGGGTCTGCCCGTAATCTATCAGGGTCAGTTTGATGTAGCCAGCCCCGGCGACACCTTCCTCGATATGGAAGAGTGGGGCAAGGGTATCGTCTTTGTCAACGGTGTCAACCTGGGCCGTTACTGGAAGGTGGGTCCCCAGCAGACCCTCTATCTGCCTGGTTGCTTCCTGAAGAAGGGCAAGAACGATATCGTAATCTTTGAGCAGCAGAACGATGTGCGCCACGACCATGTGAGCGGCATCGATACTCCCAAGCTCGATATTCTCAAGAAATAGAAGATATTCGGATAGATTAAAGTTTTCATAATTTGTGCCTTCTCCCGTTGTGAAACGCGAGAGGGCTTTTTTGTGTACGCTCGGCAGGAGGGTGGATAGGATTGTGCGCACGGCCACGTATAGATTAGCCCTGCGATTGCCCCCATGTTTCCTGCTGCGGGTAACGCCTTCGGCTAATCGCAACTCTTACAGAGTAACTACACCTTATTATATATATACCCAGGGTAGAGGTGCTGCGCCCCTCAACCCTGGGCTATGAAATAGCAACTCCTACAGAGTTGCCAGGGGTGCGTACCATCAACCACAAGCCCCATCCTAACCTTCCCCAAGGGGAAGGAAAAAAGCCAAAACAAAGGCCCCATACCAGCCTTTCTCAAGAAAAAGAGCGTAACCTCAACCTCCTCAAACACAACGAGAAAGAATTCCCGCCCCTTGGGGAGGGTTGGGGAGGGGCTTACAATCAGCTGTTTTTTTACCGCCAACGGCGGCCTTTTTTTACGGCCGCCGGCCGCTTTTTGAACCATGCCGGCTGTTGTCGTCATGCAAAGCATGGCGTTGGGGATGGTGGCGACGACAAAAAGGAAAACTCGTTTTCCGTCTGGCGTCACCGTCAGCCACAAAAAGGCGAAGCCGACAACAGGCGCCATGGCTTTTTGTGTTTATATCAACTTATTACATAAGTAGGTAATAATGGATTAACCCCGCAATTGGCCTCCCGCAAGCAGCGGCAACTCTGGAGGAGTTGCGTTTCCCCAGCCCAGGGTTGCGGGCGAAGCACGCTACCCTGGGTAAGCGACCAACTAATATAGCTACTCTGTAAGAGTTGCGCTTAGCCGTAGGCGTTACTTGTAATGTATATGCCCATATACCTTGAATATGCTATCACAAGAAGCTACAAAAAGTTTTGTGGCTTTTCAGGGTTTCGCCCTATGCGTCCGTGTGTGTCGGGAGATATCTCGAGAGCGAGCTCTCGGATATTTCCCGACACCCCCATCCGCGCCTGCCTGGTGGCAGGCTGAAAAGCCGCAAATACAAAAAGTCCGCCGTTGGCGGTAAAAAAAGTCCGGCTGCGCCGGTACAAAAAGAGATTACCTTATTTTCTATCGGCAGGTGTCAAACAGATGGAATAACACAATCAGCTGTTTTTTTACCGCCAACGGCGGACTTTTTTTACGGCCAACGGCCGCTTTTTGAACCATGCCGGCTGTTGTCGTCATGCAAAGCATGGCGTTGGGGATGGCGGCGACGACAAGGAGGAAAACTCGTTTTCCGACTGCCGTCACCGACAGCCACAAAAAGGCGAAGCCGACAACAGCCGCCATGGCTTTTTGTGTTTATATCAACCCCTAATAGAAGCAGTTATTAATGGATTAATCCCGCAATTGAAACCTTGTTTCCTGCCGTGGTAACGCCTACGGCTAAGCGCAACTCTTACAGAGTAGCTACACCTTATTATATATATACCCAGGGTAGAGGTGCTGCGCCCCTCAACCCTGGGCTATGAAATCGCAACTCCTACAGAGTTGCCAGGGGTGCGTCCCGTCCACCATAAGCCCCATCCTAACCTTCCCCAAGGGGAAGGAAAAAAGCCAAAACAAAGGCCCCATACCAGCCTTTTCAAGAAAAAGAGCGTAACTACAATCCCCCTAAAACACAGCGAGTATGAACTCCCTCCCCTTGGGGAGGGTTGGTGAGGGGCTTTCAACCCTCTCTCCTTGTGGAAGACCGTGTAGGGGCTTCCATTGTCTATGTGCCGTGCTTATTTCTTATCGTAAGCGTGTACCGGGTAGTCGATGGTGTAGTGCAGGCCACGGCTCTCTTTGCGCTCGATGGCCATACGCGTGATGAGGTAACCCGTGTTGATCATATTGCGCAACTCGCAGAGCTCCTTGCTTACCTTGACGCGCTTGAAGAGGTTTTCGGTCTCTTCGTAGAGCAGGTCCAGACGGTCCCAGGCGCGCTTGAGGCGCAGGTCGCTGCGCACGATGCCCACATAGTTGCTCATGATTTCGCCTACCTCCTTCACACTCTGCGTGATGAGCACCTGTTCCTCGTTGGTCATGGTGCCGTCGTCGTTCCAGTCGGGCACCTTGTCGTTGAAGTCATACTCGTCAACGTGCTCTATGCTGTGGCGCGCTGCGGTCTCGGCATAGACCACCGCTTCGATGAGCGAGTTGCTGGCGAGGCGGTTGCCGCCGTGCAGACCCGTACACGAGCACTCGCCGATGGCGTAGAGCCGGTTGATGCTCGAGCATCCGTTGAGGTCGACCTTGATGCCGCCACACATGTAGTGGGCTGCGGGGCGCACGGGGATATACTCCTTGGTGATGTCGATGCCTATGGATAGACACTTGGCATAGATATTGGGGAAGTGGTGGCGCGTCTCTTCGGGGTCTTTATGGGTGACGTCGAGGCAGACGTGGTCGAGTCCGTGGGTCTTCATCTCGCGGTCGATGGCACGCGCCACGATGTCGCGCGGAGCCAGTGAGAGTCGCTTGTCATACTTCTCCATGAAGCTCTCGCCGTTGGGCAGACGCAGTATGCCGCCGTAGCCACGCATGGCTTCGGTGATGAGGTAGGCG
>NZ_NPJK01000061.1:0-90368 GCF_002251285.1 Prevotella sp. P5-64 | reverse complement strand
ACCCCCACTTTGTCAACTACTCATCAACTTATATCATGAACCGTAGAATCATTACTACCCTCTGCCTGATGGCGGTAACCATAGGCATGATGGCATCCAACGATGTCAAGACGGCGCAGAATCTGGCGCGACGTATACTGGGCAACAAGGCCCAGACAGTGGTCTTCAAAAAGATTGACTCCACAAAAGACGTATTCACCCTGGAGAGCAACCAGGGCAAGGTGGTCATCAGCGCCAACAACGCCAACAGCATGGCTATGGGCCTGAACCACTATCTCAAGAACTATTGTCACACCGCCATCTCTTGGTACAAAGACGACCCTATCGAACTGCCGGAGACTATGCCTGCTGTCAAAGAGAAGGTAAGAATAGAGTCGCGGCTTCCCATGCGTTTCTTCCTCAACTACTGCACCTACGGCTATTCGCTGCCTTGGTGGACTTGGCGTGAGTGGGAACACTTCATCGACTGGATGGCGCTCAACGGTGTCAACATGCCTCTGGCTATCACCGGTCAGGAATCGACTTGGTATAACGTGTGGAAGAAGTTCGGGCTCAACGATGAAGAGATTCGCTCCTTCTTCTCCGGCCCCGCCTATCTGGGCTGGCACCGCATGTGCAACTTCGACGCATTCATGGGACCTCTGCCCCGCGAATGGATGGACCGTCAGCAGACGCTGCAGAAGCAGATACTGAAGCGCCAACGCGAACTGAACATGACTCCCGTGCTGTCGGGATTTGCCGGACACGTGCCCGCAAAATTCGTAGAGGAACACAAAGGTCTCAAATATACCGACGTGTCGTACTGGGGCTCATTCAAAGACCCCGAGCGCTACCGCTGCCGTTTCCTCTTTGCCACCGACCCCATGTTTGCCAAGATACAGCGCGCCTTCATCGAAGAGCAGACTCGCATGTATGGCACCGACCACATGTACTGCATAGACCCCTTCAACGAGGTAGACCCTCCCACGTTCAACTGTGACTCGCTGGCCATGCTCTCACGCGGTATATACCAGTCGCTGGCTGCTGCAGACAAGGATGCACACTGGCTGCAGATGAGTTGGACCTACAAATACATGCCAGGATGGAACGGCGAACGCATGAAGGCTCTCTTCAGAGGTGTGCCACAGGGTCGCCTGATCATGCTCGACTACTGGTGTGAGAATGTACAGATGTGGAAAACCACGGAGTCGTTCTACGGCCAGCCCTTCATCTGGTGCTATCTCAACAACTTTGGCGGCCGCAACCGTCTGGTGGCTCCCTCGGACCGTATATACAACTATATAGACAATACATACGAGAAGGCAGGTTCCAACTTCAGCGGTGTGGGTGCTACACTCGAAGCCCTCGACGTCAACCAGTTTGCCTTCAGCATGCTCTTTGACAAGGCATGGAATATGCCTGGCACCCTCGACGAGTGGCGCAACTCGCTGGCCGACCAGCGCATGGGCCGCATAGACGAAAAGGCGCGCAAGGTGTATCGTGACTACTGCGAGCGGGTGCTCGACGTACCACGCACATACAACTACACCTTTGTGGAGTCGCGTCCGGGAATGAAAAAGAAGGATAAATGTACGCCCACGCGCGAGGCGCAGAACGAGATATGGAAGGAGATGGTGAACCTCAATTCAGACCGCGATGGATACAAGATGGATGTGGTGAACAT
This sequence comes from Prevotella sp. P5-64, assembly GCF_002251285.1. Classification (NCBI taxonomy): domain Bacteria; kingdom Pseudomonadati; phylum Bacteroidota; class Bacteroidia; order Bacteroidales; family Prevotellaceae; genus Prevotella; species Prevotella sp. P5-64. The sequence continues at coordinate 88,705 of NZ_NPJK01000061.1, read as the reverse complement.
CGGCCGCCAGTGTCTGGAGGAACACTTCTACGTACTCTGGCGCAAGTTTGTCGTGGCTTACGACTGCTACGACCTCAAGGAGATGAAGCGCCTGGGAAGTGAGATGAAAGAGGTGCTGGCCGACGAGGCTGCCCTGACCGCCTGCCACCCCGTGTTCTCCATGAAGCGATGGATAGAACAGGCTCGCAGCTGGGGCAACTCTGCCGAGGAGAAAAACTACTATGAGCGCAACGCCCGCCGCATCGTCACCGTGTGGAACAACAACCTGGCAGGACTCAACGACTATGCCGGCCGCCCATGGGACGGACTGCTCAAGAGTTTCTATCTGCCACGCTGGAGCATGTTCGTAGACCGCGCCATCGACTGCCGTGAACGGGGCATCGAGTATGATGAAGACAGCTTTGTCAAAGAGTGCTACGAGTTTGAAGAGAAGTTCTGCGAACTGGAAGTACCCATCGAATATCCCCAAAAGCAAGACCCAGTACAGCTGTCACGACAGTTGCTGAAGAAATACTTTGAATAGACGCCGGGCTGTTCATACCGAGCAGAACGCCCGAAGCCAACAAATCGCATATTCGCATACAGGAAAGCACTGTATACGAATATGCGATTTTGCGTTACGCCGCAACGGGGGGAGCCACGTTAGGAGAAAACGGTAATAATTGGCGTAATATAGGTAACAATGCCAATTCAGTTTCTATATACCTTTGCATTGTAAATCGAAACATAATAAAACTATCGATTATGAAACGAGTATTGAAGTATACATCAATGATGGTTTCGGCACTCATGGTTTCTGCTGCATGTAACGGAAGTGTGAAGTCATCGCAACAAAAAGAACAAGCCTCTATGGAGAGCAAAGGAAAAATACTGATTGTATTCTTCTCGCATGCCGGGGAGAACTACGGAGTGGGCAATGTGAAGGTGGGCAACACCAAACTTGTGGCCGACCAGATACAGAAACTCACGGGCGGTGACGAGTTTGAGATTGTCGCGGAGAAAAGCTACGACATGCCATATAATGCCCTCACCAAACTGGTAAAAAAAGAGGCAGAGAACAACGAGAAGCCAGACTTCAAGGGCGAGGTGAATGACATGGACCAATATGAAACCATCTTTATCGGCGGACCAGTATGGTGGGGCACCTATCCACAAGTAATGTTTACCTTCTTCGACAAATACGATTTGAACGGCAAGACCATTATCCCCTTTACCACCCATGAAGGAAGCGAGCTTGGCAATGTGGTAAACGACCTAAAGAAGCTGTACCCCAACGCCACCTTCAAAGAGGCAATGAGCATCTACGGTCATGAGACCCGCAATAATCTCTCGAAAGTGGACAAATGATTGAAACGACTTAACTATTGACAGCTATGAAAAGACTCGTAATATTTATTTTATTAACAATGATAACACTCAACATTATGGCACAAAAGAAAATAGAACAGACCGCAGGACGCATGCAATTAGGAGTGTTTGCTCCAGAGTTCGCCCACCTCAACGATGACATACTCTTCGGAGAAGTATGGAGCCGCAATGACCTACTCTCCCTCCGCGACCGAAGTATGGTAACCATTACAGCACTTATCAGCCAAGGCATCACAGACAGTTCGTTGAAATACCATCTACAAACTGCCAAGAACAACGGCATCACACGTACAGAAGTAGCCGAGATAATCACACATATCGCTTTCTATGCCGGTTGGCCCAAGGCTTGGGCTGCCTTCAATCTTGCCAAAGAGGTGTGGAACGAAGATGTGACCGGCGATGACGCCAAGGCCGCTTTCCAACGTGAGATGATATTTCCCATCGGCGAGCCTAACACAGCCTACGCTGCTTACTTCAAAGGTAATAGTTATCTTGCCCGCATCTCCACGAGTCAGATACCTTTTGCCAATGTAACCTTTGAGCCTGGATGCCGCAACAACTGGCATATACACCATGCCACAACAGGCGGCGGCCAGATGCTGGTAGGTGTGGGTGGCCGTGGGTGGTATCAGGAAGAAGGCAAGCCGGCACAGCAGATAATGCCAGGTACTGTTATCCACATTCCTGCCAACGTGAAACACTGGCATGGTGCTGCCAAAGACAGCTGGTTTGCCCACCTCGCCTTCGAGGTTCCTGGCGAAAACGCCTCTAACGAATGGCTGGAACCTGTATGCGAAGATGAATACAAAAAACTGCAATAATGTTCCACCCTATAATAGGCAATTGCGACAGATGTAGAACAGGTAACTGCCACTAACGCCTGAGACTGCAACGTACCGTGTGACAAGAATACAACGGAAATGGATTAAAAAAGCGCAGCCCCTGCCGGGTCTGCGCTTTTCTATAATGCGTACTGATACAGATTAAAGCACGATGGCACTCTCGAGCGCCAGGGTCATCATCTTGGTAAACGAATTCTGACGGTCTTCGGCTGACAACTCGGTGTGGTCGACAAAAGAGTCGCTGATGGTAAGCAGGCAGGCTGCGCGCTTGCCTGTCATATTGGCATTGTGGAAGAGGGCAAAGCTCTCCATCTCTACGCAGTCGCTGCCATTCTGCTTGATGATATCCTGCCATGTACCCTGTGAGGCATCACGATAGAAGACATCGCTGGAATGAACTATGCTGGGCTTGCACTCAATACCTATCTCCTTGGCCTTGGCCTTGATGACGTCATTGAGTTCCTGGCTGGGCTTGATGGCGTTGTCCTTGCAACCACCCTGTACGAGAGCGTAGGAAGACTCGCTCACTGCGACCTCGGCAAGAGTGACATCCATCACCTTGAGCCAGTCGCGATAGCTACCAGCCGAACCGATGCGGATAATGTTCTCTACACCATAGAACTTGTAGAGCTCCATAGAGTAAATGCCAATGCTGGGCATACCCATGCCACTGGTCATAACTGAAACTGGTACGCCCTTGTACAGACCGGTATAGCCGAGGGCATTACGAACCGATGTTACCAACTTGACATCCTCGAGGAATGTCTCTGCTATAAACTTTGCGCGAAGCGGGTCGCCAGGCATAAGCACTGTCTTGGCGAAATCGCCCTTTGCGGCTGAAATGTGCGGTGTTGCCATTTGTTCTATTTTAATAAAGTGTTTAGGTTACAAAATTAGGCATAATCAGTCGGATGCGCAAGGAAAAGGGCAAAATTATTTTATTTTGCCACATTGAAGGGGCAATGAAGAAAAGGTTAATCGCGGTCAAGATAATCTGTCGGCATGATTTCTCCTTGCAACAGCATGTCATCAGGAATAATTCCCTCGGGGATGCCCGTAATCTTTCCATCCCGTCCACGCGACATGGGACCGGCGAGACCTTCCAACTCGTGGTATTCCTCATCAGGCTCTATGGTAGTAATGGAGCTGCGGATATCTATTTTTTCCGCAACTTCGGTGATACCACGCTCGTCGAGCTGTCGCTGAAGATCGGCAAGCTCGGCATCACACACGGGGCAAGTGCCGGGACAGTCGCCGACATGATGGCACTCTGCAGGAGTGTAATCCAACCCATACTCGATAGCCAGCTGCTGGCGTATGCTCCTCAGGAGGTCACATTTCTGTCTGCCTGTAGTCATATATATAATAAGGTATATAGGGAATCAGTCTTTCTTGAGTTTCTTCAACCGTCGCTTCGCTTCGGGAATATCGGGACAGAGCTCAAGGGCTTTCTCGAAGTTTCGGATGGCGGCCTCGGTGAAATGCTCCTTCTCGCACTCGCGGCCCATGACGACATACTCGACAGCCAGTTTCTTGAGAAATTTCTCCTTCTTCTTGATTTCTTCCTTCAAACGGGCTATCTCCTGGTCCTTCTGGTTAATGACATTGAGCTTGCGACGGATGTAACGCTTGGCAACAGGGCGTTCGATGTCGTAACGGCTATGGATAGCGAGGAAGAAGTTGTCCAGCGCGGTCTGCATGTCGCCTGCATCAAAGGCCTTGACGGCATCATAATACTGCTTGTCGGCCTTGCCCTGTTCGAGAGCAGCATGAATAAGCTGCTGGTTGTTATAGTTCTTGGCGAAACGGGAAACTTCGGCTTTGACGAAGACATCTTCACGCCGGATGGGGCTCTTGAGGCTGATGCCTTCGAGCGAACGGCAGCGCGAAAGGGCAACATAGGTCTGACCGCCGGCAAAGACTCCGCCGCTGAAATCGATTTTGACATTGCGGAAGGTAAGGCCCTGGCTCTTGTGGACGGTAATGGCCCACGCCAAACGCAGAGGGAACTGGCAGAAAGTGCCAAGAACAGACTCTTCAATCTTCTGTTCCTTCTCGTTGAAGGTATACTTGATATTGCTCCAGATTTCCTGCTCAACATCAAACTCCACTCCATCCTCGGTACGGACATAGATGATGGCGTCCTTACTATCCTCAACATCGAGCGAGAAACCCGTGACGGTGCCCAGAGTGCCATTGACCCACCGTTTCTCCTTGTCGTTGCGCACAAAGAGAACCTGCGCGCCCACCTTGAGTTCGAGTTTGAGTGGAGAGGGCAAGTTGTTCTCGGGGAAATCGCCTTCGATGGTTCCGTCAAAGATGGTAGCATCGCCATCAAGCTCAGCCAAGCGCGTACTGTTGATGTAATCGACGGTATCGCGACGGGTGGACAGCGTAATGGAGAGCGAAGAGTCGGAGGTGTCAATGTCGGCACCCACCTGGCGATTGAGCATCTCGAGGTCGGCAGTGGTGACATGCGACGAACGGATGTGGTCCAACAGGTTGATAAAGGTAGGATTGTTCTGGCGATACACCTTGGTCAGTTCGATGCTTACCAACTGGAGGGAGGCAAAGACCTTGGCATCGAAGAAGAACTGGGAATGATAGAAAGGCGCAAGCAACTGACGGTCTTCCTCACGAACGACAGGCTCAAGCTGATAGATATCACCGACAAGGAGGAGCTGCTTGCCGCCAAACGGCTCACGCATATTGCGGTTGTAGACGCGCAGCACCTTGTCAATAAAGTCGATGATGTCGGCGCGCACCATGCTAATCTCGTCGATGATAATCAGTTCGACCTCACGTAGCAGCTTGCATTTCTCGCTGGTGTAGCGCAGTGTCTTACGCATATTGCGCACGCTGTAGCGTGTATCATTGGGCAGCAGGGGATGGAAGGGGAGCTTGAAAAAACTGTGAAGCGTGGAGCCACCGGCATTGATGGCGGCTATACCTGTAGGCGCGAGGATGACATGTTTCTTCTTGGTGGTCTCGGAGATGTAGCGGAGAAACGTAGATTTACCCGTGCCTGCCTTTCCGGTAAGGAAAAGCGAGCGACGGGTAAACTGTATGATTTGCAGAGCTTTCTGAAACTCTTCGTTGTCAAGATTGATCTGTTCCAAACCTATGGATAATTACAAATCATCAAAACGAACTGCCTGTTCGGTGGGCTTATGGGGCTTGTGGTCGCCCTGAGAACCGGGCTCAGAAGAGGTTCCGACTTCGGACTTCTCCTCCTTTCGGATGACAGGATTGCCGTTTTCATCAAGTATTATCTCTTCCGAATTGAGCTCAAGGCTATCAGTAGCAGTACTGTCGTTCTTGGCTTTCTGATAGTAGCTGTCGCAGATGTAGTCAACGCGCGAGATGTCGGCATCGGCTGGCTTGACGAACTTGCCATGATATTGCTGGAAAGCGGGGTCTTTGAAAACCGACTGGAGGAAATAACCACAGATGGGGAGAGCCGTACGACTACCCTGTCCCAAGGCACCAGTGCGGAAATGGATGCAGCGATATTCGCCGCCAACCCATGCTCCTACGACGAGACGCGGACTGACGCCCACGAACCAAGCATCGGAATGGTTGTTGGAGGTACCCGTCTTTCCGCCAAACTCGGTATCGCGCACATCGCCGACATAGCCCCACAGACTCTGCGAGGTTCCGCCCGGCTCGCGCATACCTCCCTGGAGCAACTGCTGCATGAAGAATGCTGACTTGGTGGATATGGCTTGCTCGGACTGGGTGTCGGCCTGATAGATGACCCTGCCGTCCCTGTCTTCGACACGGGTAACCAGCATAGGTTTATGGCGACGGCCATTGTCGGCCACGGTGCAGTAGGAGTTGACCAACTCGAGAAGACGCACATCACTGGAACCGAGGGCCAAGGCGGGGGCGTCGTCGAGCGGACTGTCGATACCCATGGCGTGGGCCGTAGAGATAATGCGCTTGATGCCCATCTCCTGGCCCAAGCGTACAGCAATAGAGTTGACGCTTCGGGCGAAGGCAGACTTGAGAGGCATAGAGTCGCCGCTGAAGGTTCCATTGGCATTGGTGGGAGTCCAACGGGTCATCTCCTGCTTCTTGCTGTCAAAGACATCCATGCTAATCTGCTCGTCGCGGCGCTTATCGCACGGGGTAAGTCCCTGGTTCATCGCCTCGGTATATACGAAGAGCTTGAAGGTAGAACCGGGCTGGCGCATAGCTGTAACCTTGTCATACTTCCAATGCTTGAAATCGATGTCGCCCACCCATGCCTTTACAGCGCCGGTCTGGGGTTCCATAGCAACCATACCGCAGTGCATGAAGCGCACCATATAGCGGATAGAGTCGAGGCTGGACATCTCCATCTCAATCTCCCCATTGGCATAGTCAAAGACCTTGACCTTGTGAGGCTTGTTGAGATAATAGTCAATAGAGTCGGCGTTTTCGCCGAACTTCTCGACCAAGGCTTTGTAGAAGGGCTGGCGCTTGGCGATACCCTCGATGAAGCCGGGGATAACCTGGTGGTGCTCATCCTGCCATGGTTCCTCTTTACCCCAATGGTTGTTGAAGTTGCGCTGGATGATACGCATCTGTTTGTTGGCTGCCTCTTCAGCATACTTCTGCATACGCGTATCTATGGTAGTATAAATCTTCAAGCCACTCGTGTAGAGGTCAGGCGCTTTGTTGTCATCATCATCGGAACCGACACCTGCGCCTACGCCGACAAGCAGACTGTCGCAGGCTTCGGCAACGGCATTGCGGAAGTAAGTGGCCTGACCATCATAGTTGTCTTCCACCTTGTAATTGAGCTTGATATCAAGTTTGCTCAATTCCTCATAGCGGCTTCGCGACAAATCGCCATGCTTCAGCATGTTGCTCAGCACAACATTACGACGTGAGCGGCTGTTCTCGGGATGACTCTTGGGATTGTAATAGGTGGTAGCCTTGAGCATGCCCACAAGGACGGCTGCTTCGTCGGTGGTAAGATCCTTGGGCAACTTATTGAAATAGGTCTTGGCGGCAGTCTTGATGCCAAAAGCATTGGAACCGAAATCAACGGTGTTGGCGTACATCGTGATAATCTCCTTCTTGTTGTAACGTGACTCCAACTTCAGCGCAATAATCCACTCTTTGCTCTTGACAATCAGGATGCGCAGACCGGGAATCTTACCCAAAAGTCCAGTAGAATAGTGAGAACGGACACGGAACATATTCTTGGCCAACTGCTGGGTAATGGTAGAAGCGCCTCGGCCCTCATGGCGCAAGGCAGCATCCTTGACGGCGCCAAAGATACCAATGGGGTCAATACCGAAATGGCTGTAGAAACGCTCGTCCTCGGTATCAACAAGGGCCTTGAAGAAATCAGGAGTAATCTCTTCATACTTAACAGGGGTACGGTTCTCACTGAAGAACTTGCCAATGAGCTGACCATCAGCACTGTAAATCTCAGAAGCCTGGCTGGTCTGAGGATTAAGGATGCCGGAGAAATAACCGGGTGACTTACCAAACAGCCAAAGGAAGTTGATGTCAACAGCGCCTAAATACAAAAGGAAAGAAACGATAACGGAAACAAATCCTATCAACGCCTTTTTCCATACGGGAGCGCCCACGTAGAGGTTCTTGTACCACGCCCAAAAGGCTGTGATTTTGGCCCTACACCACAGGTAGAGGAATTTAACTTTATCCATAGTTAATAAAACAAGCTGTTATGCACGTACAAAAGTACGAAAACTATTTGTCTAATAAGTGTGTGTCAATATAATTTATGATTTCTTTAACGTTATCCGGGTGAAACCATACGATTTCAGGGTCCTTTTTGAACCATGTGAGTTGCTTGCGCATATATCTGCGAGAGTTGGACTGGATGCGACGGATTGCTTCGGCACGGTCAGTGAGTCCATCAAAATAATCAAACATCTCCCGATAACCTACTGTGTTGAGCGAATTGAGTCCTTTGAGGGGATAACAGCGGCGAGCTTCGTCCTCCAGGCCTGCATCCATCATGTCAAGAACACGCTGGTTGATACGTTCATAGAGTTCTCCGCGGTCGCGGTTAAGACCAATCTTGAGGACACGGAAAGGACGTTCCTTCTTGCTGTTGGTACGAAAGGATGTGTAGGTCTTGCCAGTCATATAGCAGATTTCCAAGGCATGGACGACACGGCGAGGATTGTTCTTGTCAACAATCTGATAGTGTTCGGGGTCAAGCCGACGAAGCTCCTCAACAAGCGCAGGAAGACCTTCTGCTTCAAGTCTGGCTTTCATCATCTGGCGCGTAGCGTCATCGATGGTTGGGATATCATCGATGCCATTGCATACGGCATCAATATACATCATGCTTCCACCTGTAAGCATAGCCACATCGCCACGCTCAAACTTGTCGCGCAGCAACGCCATTACCTCTTCTTCATAGATAGAGGCGCTGTAATAATCATTAAGGTGATGATTGCCAACAAAATGATGATGAACACGCTGTTGTTGTTCTTGGGTCGGAGCAGCAGTACCGATAGGCAGCTCTGCAAATATCTGACGCGAGTCGGCATTGATGATGTCAATGCCCAAATGCTCGGCTATAGTTAGGCAGAGTTCTGTTTTTCCCACGCCTGTCGGCCCAAGAACAACAACCAGTGTCTTCATTATCTGATAATTCCCCGTTGGGAAGAACTTACGAAGTCTATGATATACTGAATCTCGGGGGTAACTGTAAGTTGCTTTTTGATTTCCTCAATGCCTTCCTTCATCAGTCCCTTAGAATAAAGGATGCGGTAAGCGTTGTGGATGTTTTCGATAAGCTCATTGCTAAATCCACGACGACGCAGACCGATGATGTTGACACCTGCATACTTCAAGGGATGCTTGCCGGCAATAATATAAGGAGGAATATCCTGGCTGAAGCGGCTTCCACCCTGTATCATCACATAGCCACCGATACGGCAGAACTGATGGCAAAGCACCTCGGCACTCAAGATAGCATTATCGTCTACCACCACTTCACCGGCAATCTTGGTAGAGTTACCGATGATGATATTGCTACCAATCACACAGTCATGGGCGATATGCATATTCTCCATGAGCAGGTTATTGTTGCCCACGATGGTGGTACCCTTTGAAGCAGTACCACGCGAGATGGTAACAAACTCACGGATACTGTTGTTGTCGCCTATCTCACAGATGGTCTCCTCTCCCTTATACTTCAGGTCCTGAGGTTTGGTGGAAAGGCTGGCACCGGGAAAAATCTCATTATTGTTTCCAATACGAGCACCACGATTGATGGTAACACTGTTTTGAAGGACATTGTTATCACCCAATACCGTATTCTTGTCAATAAAGCAGAAGGGGCCTATAATATTGTTGTCTCCCAGTTTGGCTTCTGGGTGAACGTATGCCAAAGGACTTATTTGGTTCATATTATTTGTTTTTAACGATTTGTGCAGTAAATGTAGCCTCAGACACTACCTTGTCGCCGACAAACATATAGCCCTTCATGGAGCTGATGCCGTGGCGTACGGGATGAAGCAATTCTACGCGGAAAAGCAGGGTATCGCCAGGGACAACCTTCTGCCTGAACTTCACATCGGTAATACCCAAGAAATAGGTTGACCAACGCTCGGGCTCTTCCACCTGGTTGAGTACCAACAAACCGCCACACTGTGCCATTGCCTCTATCTGAAGGACGCCTGGCATTACAGGCTCCTGTGGGAAGTGGCCTACGAAGAAAGGCTCATTGCTGGTTACATTCTTCACACCGGTGATGCTTGTGGGGCCAATGGCGGTAATCTTGTCAACAAGCTGCATGGGATAGCGGTGGGGCAGCAACTCGCGGATGCGGATGTTGTCCATGATAGGAGCCTCGTTGGGATCATAGATAGGCGCCTGAACCATGTGCTGCTTAATCTCCTTACGCATCAATCGGGCGAACTTGTTGTTCACGGTATGACCAGGACGGGTGGCAATGATTCTACCCTTCAGCGGACGACCGATAAGAGCCATATCACCGATGATATCCAAGAGCTTATGACGGGTACACTCGTTCTCCCACATCAGCGGACGGTGCTGGATGTAGCCAATCTTCTTGGCGTCCATATGGGGCACTTTGAGAACGTCGGCCAACTGGTCGAGCTTCTCCTGCTCCACTTCTCTTTCGTAGATAACGATGGCGTTGTCCAGGTCTCCACCCTTGATAAGGTTAGCCTCGAGCAATGGAACGATATCACGAACAAACACAAAGGTACGCGCAGGTGCTATCTCCTTGGCAAAGTTATTGGTACTGTCAAGTGTGGCAAACTGGCTGTTGATGAATTTGGACTCAAAAGAACACATGGCGGTGATGCTGAACTCCTCGTCGGGGAGAATGGTGATGCATGAGCCTGTCTTTTCGTCCTTGATTTCTATCTTCTTACGGATAACGTAGTAGTTCTTAGGTGCATTTTGCTCCTGGATTCCCACTTCATTGATTTTCTCGACATACTGCATGGCCGAACCGTCAAGAATGGGGAACTCAGGACCATTAACCTGAATCAGACAGTTGTCAATACCCATTGCATAGAGAGCTGCCATACCGTGCTCGATAGTGCTTACTCTGATATCGCCACTGGAAAGCACTGTACCGCGCTGGGTGTCACTTACCTTTTCAGCTATGGCGTCGATGATGGGATGTCCCTCGAGGTCGATACGCTGAATCTTGTATCCATGATTCTCTGGAGCAGGATTGAAGGTGACGGTCAGGTGAAGACCGGTATGCAATCCTTTGCCGAAGAGAGAGAAACTACCTTTAAGGGTAGTCTGTTTTACTGTGTCCATATATTACTTTGCTCTGTTCTCTAAATGATAGAGGTATATGTGATTAATCTTGTTTCTGCTTTTTCAGCTCCTCCACTTCTTTCTTCAAATCGTTCAGCTGCTTGTAAATCTCGGGCAATCTGCGGATGATGGCCTGTGACTTGAAGAACGAACGCTGGTCTGTAGGGGGAGTACCGATAAGGGTCTGGTTGTCTTTCAGACTGCCAGGTACACCCGACTGGGCGCCCAGGAATACTTTGTTGCCGATAGTAATATGTCCGGCAATACCTACCTGACCGCCAAACATACACCACTGGCCTACCTTGGTAGAGCCGGCAATACCTACCTGAGCACTCATCACGGTGTTTTCACCGATATCAGTGTTGTGTGCTATCTGTACAAGATTATCAAGTTTGACGCCCTTTCTTACAAACGTGCTACCCATAGTAGAACGGTCGATACAGGTATTTGCGCCAATTTCAACATTGTCTTCTATAATGACATTGCCTATCTGGGGAATTTTGTCATAACTGTTGGTCTCGGCATTGGGGGCAAAGCCAAAGCCGTCGGCACCCACCACGCTGCCGGCATGAAGGATAACTTCATTGCCCAAACGACAGTCGTGATAGACTGTCGTGTTGGGATACAATATACAGTTATTACCGAGTTTTACATTGTCACAGATGGTGGCATTAGGATAAATCTGACAGCCGTCGCCCACCACAACATTGTCGCCGATATAGGCAAAAGCGCCGATATACACATTGTCGCCAATCTTGGCTGACTCAGAGATGAATGCCATCTTGTCTACGCCCTGTTTCTTGGGCTTCATGCTCTCATAGAGTTGCAACAATTTGGCCACGCAGTCACGTGCGTTGTCCACTCTGATAAGCGTAGTCTCTACAGGTTTGTCCAGTTCTATGCTTTTGTCAACGAGCACCACCGAAGACTTGGTTTCATAGAGATAATGTGTATATTTGGGATTGGCAAGAAAAGAGATGGCACCAGGCACACCCTCTTCAATCTTCGTAAAGGTAGTGACTAAGGCATTTTCATCACCCTCGATGACACCTTGCACGAATTGCGCTATCTGTTTAGCAGTAAACTCCATAGTTTATGTATTAATTAATTTCTGCAAATATAGTAAATATAATTCAAAAACGCTGATAACAAAGATAATATTTGCATATTTTTTTTGATAACAACGATATATTGAGTATTTCTGAGGCTTCTGTGATGTCTTTTATCGTACCGTCCTTGTATAATATGGATATGTGGTCGTCGTGGATGTCATACATGTCCTTACGGATGGTAGAGACATTGACCAGATAGGCTGTGTCGTCAAAAGAGAGACCATAGCGCTGGGCTATCTGATGCCTGATATCCATCACTTCTGCCTCTTCCACTGCCGTACTGCGAACCTCAACCTTGAAGATTCTGCGGTCTATGAGATTGCGAGACAACAACGAGAGTATGGGGTCGCGATGGGTGGTCCACGCCTTGACACTCGCCCAGATATCACTGTCATCCAACATCTTGTAATGCTGCAACGGCTCAGTATTGTCCACAAACGCCTCCTTATCTATATGGTTATAGAGGAAGAAATGCAGCGCCGGAGTGGCAAAGACCGTCTCTCCCTGGTCAGCCAGATACTTGGCACGGGAGAGGAGATTGACCAGCAGTTTCTCATAACCCACCGTTGTTTTGTGCAGATACACCTGCCAATACATCAACCGCCTCGAAGTGAGATAATTCTCTATCGAATAGATACCCTTTGAGTCAACCACAAGATTGTCATCGACCACATTGAGCATCTTGATGATACGCGCCGAGCCGATATTGCCTTCGGTCACACCGGTAAAGAAGCTGTCTCTGCGCAGGTAGTCAAGCCTGTCCATATCGAGCTGACTACTAATCAGCTGGTGCAGAAAACGCTTGGGATATTCATCCTTGAAAATCTTGATGGCCAAGGTCAGGTTGTCGCCCAAGTCGTGGTTTATCTCATTCATCATCATCAGCGATATCTCCTCATGGGATATGCCGTGGATGAGAGTATTCTCCAGCACATGCGAGAAAGGACCATGACCGATGTCGTGCATCAGTATGGCAGCCTGAACAGCTTCGGCTTCACTTTCAAAGATGAACACGCCTTTCTGCGTGAGCGAGAGTATGGCCTCACTCGTAAGATGAAAAGCGCCCAGTGAGTGTTGAAAGCGGGTGTGCTGGGCACCGGGATATACCACATTGGTCAAGCCCAACTGCTTGATACGTGTCAGGCGTTGAAACAGGGGATGCTTCACGATGTCGAGCAGCAATCCCCGTGGTATCTTTACAAATCCGAAGACCGGATCGCTTATGATTTTGCTATCGTTCAATGCGTTCTAATTCAGCTGCCATTTCCTGTTGCAGTTCATGGGCTTTCTGCGCAGCCACCTCGGCAAAGTCTTCACCTTGCGAAGCATAGATAATACCGCGCGACGAGTTGACCAGCAGGCCACAATCAGTAGTCATGCCATACTTGCACACCTCCTGCAGACTGCCACCTTGTGCACCAACGCCGGGAACCAGCAGGAAGTGAGTGGGAGCACACTTGCGGATGTCCTTGAACATCTCTCCTTGAGTGGCACCTACCACATACATCATATTGGTATCGTCGCCCCACTCCTGGCTCTTCTTCAGCACCTTCTCAAAGAGTCTTTCGCCGTCTTTGTCCTCAGTCATCTGGAAGTCCAAAGAGCCCTTGTTGGATGTAAGAGCCAAGAGGATTACCCACTTGTCCTCATATCCCAAGAAGGGCTTCACGCTGTCCTCACCCATATAAGGGGCGACAGTCAGGGCATCGAGGTTGTACTCCTCAAAGAATGTACGGGCATACATAGCCGATGTATTGCCGATATCCCCTCGCTTGGCATCGGCGATAACGAAGTGATGGGGATAATGCTTGTTCAGATAGTCAATGGTCTTTTCAAAGGCCATGATTCCCTTCACGCCGAAGGCTTCATAGAAAGCCAGATTGGGCTTATAGGCCACACAGTAGTCTGCCGTGGCATCAATGATGGCCTTGTTGAAGGCGAAGATAGGGTCTTCCTCGTTCAGCAGATGGGTAGGAACTTTCTTCAGGTCGGTATCCAGTCCTACGCAGAGGAACGACTTCTTGTCAAATATCTCTTTTACCAGTTCTTGTCTGTTCATAACGTCAATGCTATTTGTTTTAGAGTTCACTTTCCTTCAGACGCTCAGCGTTTTCGGCCACGGTGAGAGCGTCTATCATATCCTGGATGTTACCGTTGAGGAAGCCCTGCAGATCATGGGTGGTATAACCGATGCGATGGTCGGTCACGCGGCCCTGGGGGAAGTTGTAGGTACGTATCTTGGCACTACGGTCACCGGTAGATACCAGCGACTTGCGACGGTTGGCGATATCGTCCACATACTTCTGGTGCTCCTTGTCATAGATAAACGTACGCAGACGCGCCAGCGCACGCTCCTTGTTCTTGGGCTGGTCGCGGGTCTCGGTACATTCTATCAGGATTTCCTCGGTCTCGCCGGTGTTGGGGTTCTTCCACATATAGCGCAGACGAACACCCGACTCCACCTTGTTCACATTCTGACCTCCGGCGCCACTCGAACGGAAGGTATCCCATTTGATTTCACCCTCGTTGATGGTCACTTCAAACTTGTCGGCCTCGGGCAGCACTGCCACGGTGGCGGCACTGGTGTGCATACGGCCCTGAGTCTCAGTAGCAGGAACACGCTGCACACGGTGCACACCCGACTCATACTTCAATGTGCCATAGACATCCACACCACTCACGGCGAAGTCTATCTCCTTGAAACCACCCACGGCACCTTCCGACGCACTGGTCACGGAGAGTGTGAAACCCTTGGAGTCGCAGTACTTCTTGTACATCTGGAACAGGTCACCGGCGAAGAGGGCAGCCTCGTCACCACCGGTTCCGGCGCGTATCTCCATCTGCACGTTCTTGGCATCTTCAGGGTCTTTGGGTACGAGGGCAATCTTGATTTCTTCTTCCAGCTTGGGCTGGAGAGCCTCGTTCTCTGCCAACTCTTCGCGCGCCATCTCCTTCATGTCGGGGTCGCTCTCGTTGGCCAGTATGTCCTTAGCCTCCTTGATAGAGTTGATGCAGTCGATATATCTCTTGCGGGCATCCATGATGTCGCCCAGGTCCTTATATTCACGGGTCAACTTGACATATCTCTCCTGGTCGGCAATGACATTAGGGTCGGTAATCAAGGTTGAAACCTCCTCGTATCGGCTTTCAAGTCCGTCGAGTTTAGATAATATGCTGTTGTTTTCTGCCATATATTAATAATTGAATGTTCCGTATTCAGAATGGATGGTAAGGCTCTTCTCGCCCTCTTCGATATGACCCACTACCTGGGCATCGATATTGAAACTCTTGCTGATGGCGATTATCTTCTCTGCAGTTTCGGGAGCGACGTAGATTTCCATGCGGTGACCCATGTTAAACACCTGATACATCTCTCTCCAGTCTGTTCCCGAGCAATCGTGGATGGCTTTGAAGAGAGGAGGCACGGCAAACATATTGTCCTTGACCACCTTGCAGTTGTCATTGACAAAGTGCAGCACCTTGGTCTGCGCTCCACCGGTGCAGTGTACCATACCGTGGATTTCGCTTCTACATTCGTCGAGCATCTTCTTGATGACGGGAGCATAGGTACGTGTGGGCGACAGCACCAGTCTGCCGGCATTGACGGGCGCACCTTCCACCTCGTCGGTGAGAGCATACTTGCCGCTATACACCAGCTCGTCGGGCACAGCATGGTCAAAGCTCTCGGGATATTTCTCTGCCAGATACTTGGCAAAGACATCATGGCGGGCGCTGGTCAGACCGTTGCTGCCCATACCGCCATTGTAATGCTTCTCATAGGTAGCCTGACCGGTAGAGCTCAGACCCACGATGACATCACCGGGACGGATGTTGGCATTGTCTATCACGTCCGAGCGCTTCATACGGCAGGTCACTGTCGAGTCTACGATGATCGTACGCACCAGGTCGCCCACATCGGCGGTCTCACCACCAGTGGGATAGATGCCAATACCCATCCCGCGCATCTCAGCCAGCAGCTCATCGGTACCATTGATGATGGCAGAGATTACCTCACCAGGCACCAGCATCTTGTTACGGCCGATGGTGCTCGACACCAGGATGTTGTCGACAGCACCCACACACAGCAGGTCGTCGGTGTTCATCACGATGGCATCCTGGGCTATGCCCTTCCACACATCGATATCGCCGGTCTCCTTCCAGTACATGTAGGCCAACGATGATTTGGTTCCGGCGCCGTCGGCGTGCATGATGTTGCAGTAGTCGGGGTCACCGCCCAGGATATCGGGGATAATCTTGCAGAAGGCCTGTGGGAATATGCCTTTGTCTATATTCTTGATGGCATTGTGCACATCTTCTTTGGCGGCACTTACGCCACGCATCATATATCTGTTGTCTGTCATTGTTTGTCGTGTTGATTGTGTTGTTTGCTCTGGCAGCCCTGTCGGCCCGCCTATACCTTATTATATATATTATAGTTGTTCTTTGCCGTTCCAGAATTCCCATGACGAGAATGCCTGCAGGAGTAGCATCTCCAGTCCGTTGGCGATGGTGGCGCCATGCGCCTTGCCCCGCTTCAGGAAGAGAGTCTCGTCGGGATTGTAGATGAGGTCGTAGAGCAGCGTGTGCATGTCCATGGCATGATAGGGAATGTTGGGACATTCGTCAGCGTGCGGATACATGCCGATGGGAGTACAGTTGACGATCACGTTATACTCCTTCACCACCTGGGGAGTCACATCTTCATAGCGTATGGCACCCTCTTTCTTGCTTCGACTCACAAAGAGAGTCTCCAGACCCAGCGACTTCAGCCCGAAGTTGATGGCTTTCGACGCGCCGCCGGTACCCAGTATCAGCGCCTTCTTGTGGCAGGGCTCCAGCATGGGCTCTATACTCTTGGTGAAACCTATCACATCGCTGTTGAAACCCTGGAGGATAGTCTTGCGGTCCTTGTGGGTGACGCGGATAACGTGGACAGCACCTATGGCATTGGCCTCCGGACTAATGGCATCCAGATATTTGATTACCTGCTCTTTGTAGGGAATGGTCACATTGAGCCCCTTCAGCTCCGGATTGGAGTCGAGAATCTCGGGCAGCGTAGAGATGTCGGGGATTTCGTAGTTCTCGTACACGGCATCGATGCCCTCGTTCTGGAATTTCTCATTGAAATATCCTATGGAGAACGAGTGTCCTAAGGGATAGCCTATTAATCCATATTTGTCCATAACTGTAATATGTTATTTGGTTGCAAGATACAGGGTGCAGATGCCACAGGTAAGGCGCCGGAACGAGGCTTCCTCGAAGCCGGCGTTCTTGAGTATCTCCGTCATCTGCTCTCCCTGAGGAAAAGCCTCGATGGTCTGCGTCAGATAACGGTATGCCTTGACGTCATGGCTGATCAGATTGCCATAGAGCGGCAGGATGGTGTGAGAGTAGAGGCCAAAGAGCTGCTTCATCGGGAAGCGCTGCGGCGTGGTCAGTTCGACGATAGCGAGGCGACCGCCCTTCTTCAGCACACGGCACATCTCGGCCAGACCCTTGTCGAGGCTCTGGAAGTTGCGGATGCCAAACGAGGCTGTGACAGCATCAAAGGTTTCGTCGGCAAAAGACATGTTCATACAGTCTTCGTGGACAAAGGTGATGATCTCGCCCAGTCCCTCTCGCGCAGCCTTCTCGCGCCCTATCTCCATCATGCCTTCAGAGAAGTCGGCGCCGGTCACCTGCTGGGGCGCCAGACTCTTGGCGGCAAGGATGGCCAGGTCGCCGGTGCCCGTAGCCACATCCAGGATGTGCTGGGGGCGCCAGGGCTTCAGACTGTCTATGAGAGCCTTGCGCCAGCGGCGGTCGATGCCCCACGACATCAGCAGATTGAGCTTGTCGTAGGTGGGCGAGATGGTGTCAAACATGCTCTTCACCATCTTGCCTTTCTCTGCCTTGCCTGTGTAGGGCTTAATCTTCTCCTGTGCGTACATAGTTCTACTTGCGGGTAGCCAGATATGCAGCCACGTTCTTCTCGATACGGGCAGCGATGTCGCCGTCTTCGGCTGTCTTGTCAAACGTCTCGCCGGTAATCTGCTCGTAGAGCTCGATGTAGCGGTCGCTGATGGTCTCAGCATACTCATCGGTAATCTCGGGCATGGTCTGTCCGGGTTCGTTCATGAAGTTGTGCTCGATCAGCCACTGGCGTACAAACTCCTTGGACAGCTGGCGCTGGGGCTCGCCCTTGGCGAAACGCTCCTCGTAGCCCTCGGCATAGAAGTAGCGGCTCGAGTCGGGAGTGTGTATCTCGTCGATGAGATATACCTTGCCGTCGCGCTTGCCAAACTCATACTTGGTGTCTACCAGTATCAGTCCGTGCTTGGCGGCAATCTCCTGTCCGCGGGCAAAGAGCTTGCGGGTATAGTCTTCCATCACGGCATAGTCCTCGGCAGAGACGATACCCTGACGGATAATCTCTTCTTTGGAGATGTTGAGGTCGTGACCCTCATCAGCCTTGGTGGTAGGAGTGATGATGGGCTCGGGGAAACGCTCGTTCTCGCGCATGCCTTCGGGCAGCTTCACACCACATATCTCGCGGCAGCCGTTCTTATAGTCGCGCCATGCCGAACCGGTAAGTATACCGCGGATAATCATTTCTACACGAAATCCCTCGCACTTCAGACCTACGGTAACCATGGGGTCAGGGGTAGCGAGCTTCCAGTTGGGACAGATGTCTTGGGTCTGGTCCAGGAACTTGGCAGCTATCTGGTTCAACACTTGTCCCTTGAAGGGTATGCCCTTGGGCAGAATTACATCAAAGGCAGAGATACGGTCGGTAGCCACCATTACCATCAGGTCGTCGTTGATGTCATACACATCCCTTACCTTGCCATGATACACACTTTGTTGTCCTTCAAACTTGAAATCTGTTTTCGTTAGAGCTTTCATTATTTATTGAGTTTAGTCCTTGAATTCCAATTCCTTTTCGCCGTGTCGTGCCTTGTCGTAGGCTTCGTAGGCATTGACGATGCGTGTCACCAGCGTGTGGCGCACGATGTCCTTCTTGTTGAATTCTACCACCGAGATGCCTTCGATACCGCTGAGCAGCTGCAGAGCTTCCTTCAGCCCGCTCTTCTGCTCGTGGGGCAGGTCTATCTGGGTCATGTCGCCGGTGATGATCATCTTGGTATTCCATCCCATACGGGTGAGAAACATGCGTATCTGCGCCGGCGTAGTATTCTGAGCCTCGTCAAGTATTACCACCGCGTCGCTCAGCGTGCGACCGCGCATGAAGGCCAGGGGAGCTATCTGGATAATGTGCTTGTCCATCATATCCTGCAGCTTGGCTGCCGGTATCATGTCTTCCAGAGCGTCGTAGAGCGGCTGCAGATAGGGGTCTATCTTATCCTTCATGTCGCCGGGCAGAAAACCCAACTTCTCGCCAGCCTCGACGGCCGGACGCGACAGGATAATCTTCTTGGCGTTCTTCTCCTTCATAGCCTTCACGGCGAGGGCTATACTGAGATAGGTTTTTCCGGTTCCGGCAGGTCCCACGGCGAATATCATGTCGTTCTTGTTGAACGAGTCTATCAGAAGCTGCTGGTTTTCAGAGCGCCCCTTGATAGGTCGGCCTGAGAGCGAATAGACCACAACATCCTTCACGGCATCGGCCTTGGTCGCCTCGCCCTTGATGATGTCGAGTATGTCCTCATCGTTCAGACTGTTATATTTCAGAACATGTTTTCTTATGGTTTCAATATCTTCTTCGGCTTTGGCCATTTCTTCCTCATCGCCGAGAAGACGCATCACATTATCGCGAGCCACTATGCGCAGTTTAGGGAACAGCGACTTTATCATTTGCAGGTGGCTGTTGTTTACCCCATAGAATATGAGTGGGTCGATATCTTCTAATATAATATGTTTCTCTATCAATTGATACCCATTTAAATTTAGGTGCAAATTTACAAAAATCTTGTGATACTTGACCATAAAGTGTTGATTTTTTACTAACTTTGCGCACAAATACATAGATTTGATGAACGTAAGTAGAAAAAGATATATACAAGGTTTTTGCATCGCAGTGGTGGTGCTCGGCATGGTGAGATGTATCTTCCCCTCGGTGGCAGGCGATATGCCCCGCTCCGCTCAGACACAGACTCCCGTAGCGACGACAGCCGACAGCACACTGGCCGCAGACACCGCAGCGCTGCTCAAAGGCACACTGAAGGCCACCCCCATCAGCCAGCGCACACGCTTTTTCAACGCCGACGGAACCCCAGCGCGCAACCGCATATTCAGCGTGCCCAATTTCGGCAATACCTTTCCCGACCAGAACGATGTACAGATGCTCTCAGCCCGGAAACATGGCGTGTCGCCCGTGGCAGACGAGCACGAAGCAGAACGCCGCAAGAGCGAACTGGTATATATCGGCGCCAACCCCTACTTCTATACCGACCGGCTACACAACAGCATCCCCTATCTCGTGCCCCGCGCCTCCGTACTCTTGCAGGACATAGGCCGCGCCTTCTTCGACAGCCTTCAGACCAAGGGAGTGCCACTCCACAAGATTATCGTGACCAGCGTGCTGCGTAGCAAGAAGGATGTGACCCATCTGCGCAGACGAAATTCCAACGCCACACAGAACAGCTGCCACATGTATGGCACCACCTTTGACATCGCCTACAACCGCTACAAGACAGTAGAAGCCCCAGGCGAGCGCCGCCGCGTGGTGCGCAACGACACGCTGAAATGGATATTGAGCGAAGTGCTGCGCGACATGAGGCAGAACGACCGCTGCTGGATAAAATACGAAGTCCACCAAGGCTGTTTCCACATCACGGCGAAGTAACCACCACCCCACTCGCTATATTCAACTCTATATTGACAGGATTGGAAATCTGCAGAGATTGAAGAGAGCCCACATCTCTTTTGTACAGAAACAATTCGAGCGTTATAAGTTGTGTCTTAAATACTTATAACGCTCGAATCCATTTTGTGCAGATTATCATATCACGACTCCCATACCGCGCAGCACCGCGTTCAAATCACAATAATTGGCGCCAACCGCTTCACAGGCATCTGGAATCAAGACACGGGCTTTGCTGTTTGGGTTTGATTTCTCATACGTTACCAGTGTCATATTCTTCGCAGCAGCAGTAGCTACCAAATAGGCATCGGCAACAGTAGCAAACACATTTCTGGCGGTCTGAGTGAATGACTTTGTACCAGCCCATGCCTGGACCTCTCCATACATACGCATGACGTCGCCATCAAGCCCGACAAAGCACGTCTTTGGCGCAGAGTGTTTCAGCCACTCTGTCAGCTCGTCATTACCCCGCTCTATTTCCTCCTTAACCTTGGTACTGATAAACAACTCGCCGCTATTTACCATATCGGTCATTCGCTGCCAGAACGTAGGCCACAGATTCATTGGCATCTCATTCTTCGAACGTATAAATATATTACTGTCTATCAGATATGCCATGACCTTATATATTATTATTCATAAAATGTTCAAATGTTCCTCCGTGCAATCCCGTCAATCTAAAAGCATCAGTATAGCTCAACACACGACTGTTTACAGCGTTTCTCACATGGATAGCAAAAGCCCTTCCCACACGTTTTACGCTGGTCAAATAGAAACTTCCGCCACTACCAGATGTTTTCTTGTTAATGGGACGATTGGAGTATTCATGCCAGAACTGGTTATAGTCCTCATCGCTGAGCAGATTCAGGTCATGCCCTCTTCGTGCAATGACGAGTTCGCTTACTTTGAAGCGTCTTGACATCCATTTGATATCACCATTCCACAATTCTCGCAACACGTTCTCGGGCACCAGGAATTCGGCAGCAACCATATCACAATATTTCTCGACATGGTTTTGCATGGCAATACTTTCTCCAGCGTGGCCAGCACTAATACCAAGCATGATATGGGCTGTCTCATGTATCAATGTGAACATCTGGGCCGACTTGCTGTCTGCACTATTTACAAAAATATATGGGGCTGTATCATTGACAAGAGCGAAACCTCTGCACTCTTCAACTTTAAGGACTCTATGAGTATTGTTGCCAACAACGCCATTGAATGCGACGAAGATACCTATTTCTTCAAGGTGTTCCGTCAACACATTTACTGCCGTTTCAACATTGGCAAGGCTGAATGCCCATTCGCACTCAAGGCCCAAAGCGGTACGCAGCTTACGGACTGCCTCGGCAAAAGGAGTGGCGGGCGTAATGGTTCCAACTATCTGACAAGTATCCATCACATTGTCTTGCAAATACTCCTCCAGCCAGTCCTGGCGACTCTGAATGTTCATAACCGTATCATAGACATTCAAATCGAAATTATTGTCTATACCAGCGCTGCCACGGAACATCGGGAATGGAACGGTCTCTACTGGTTTTTGCTGCAAGAACAGGAAACCCATAGGCACAAAGAACTTGGCAGCAAACTTCTCAAGCTGGCGAAGTGTTGGCAATTGTTCTCCAGACAGCCACGACTCCAACATAGGGAAAGCCGCAACAGCTTCCGCTTCATTGTAGCCTGCGCGGACAAACGCCCATCTGAACGTTTCCGCCTTGATATTATCCAATCTTACGACTGCCATACAATAATCATGATTTCCAATAGAGACAACACAATTGCCTTAATATGCAAAATTACGCTTTTTCTTCTACTCTTCCAATCTTTTTCACAAGAAAAATAATAGATTGCACTATTTTGTTGCTCAGACAACATATGGCGCCATTACACCAAACTTGATTTCAAACACAGAAACGAGCATTTCTAAGCACGAAATCACCAATTCCGACCACGCAATCACCAAATCAAGCCGCCAAACCAATCCAAAGTCCATCTCCCACCATTTTATCACAAGTTTTCTATTCACGTTAACAGACAGCTCCACTTTACGTACCCAAAGGCAATTCTAAACCGAAGGTCACTGCGCATAGCGGAAATCTAATGGAGTTGCGTTTTCCCAGTCCTACCGTTTTCGCAACCCAAAGTTTAGGCCATTGCGAATCTCCATCCTTACTATGAGTAGAGATTATATGAGCCAATACGCCCTCGAAGGCAACTCTGTAGGAGTTGCGATTTCCCAGCCCAGGATTGAGTTGAAGCCATTGCAAATCTCCATCCTTACTATGAGTAGAGATTATATGAGCCAATACGCGCCCAGAGGCAACTCTGCAGGAGTTGCGATTAGCCGAAGGCATTACCATCAATCTTCCGAAATGGAGGCTATTGCTATTTACCGCCACAGCCGGACTTTTTAATCGGCCATGGGCCGCTTTTCCTACCATGGTGCCTGCGTCATTCAGCCTCAAGGTTGAGGCCATGCAAATCCCTATCCTTGCTATGAGTTGAGATTATACGAGTTGGTACGCACCCAGAGGCAACTCTGTAGGAGTTGCGATTTCCCAGCCCAGGGTTGAGGTGCGCAGCGCCTCTACCCTGGGTATCATCCCCCACCCTCTTAGCAACTCTACAGGAGTTGCGATTAGCCGAAGGCGTTACCATCAATCTTCCGAAATAGAGGCTATATTACCATATAAAATTCGTATAATGTCACCATCAAACCAGCTCAAACCCTGACGAACGACAAAGGCGGATGCCCAAGACTCATCATCTTGTACATCCGCCTTCTGCATAGTATCGCTGCAGCATTTCTCCTATAGCCACATATCCCCTATGCGGACTGCTATAACTGCATCTCCACCGCAGACAAAGAACCGAAACGGCCTACGCCATCTCCTCCATCACCCGTCTGACATCCTCCACGGGCTCATTCAGCACGCGGGCGATATACTCAGGTGACACATCCACAGCACCTTGCTGGCGCTCCATGCCGATGAGATATTCCACGTTCTTCTTCAGGTCACCAAGGCTGTTGGAGAAAGCCGTTTTGTCCTTCCCTCCACTCCACACCTCACTACCATCTACGCCATATCCACCGTCTTTGGCTTCAAAGATGACCGATGGTTCAAGCACCTTCACCGTATGCCAAGCACCCTTCGGCACCACACATCCAAACTCACCCGCCTGAGGGTCAAGGCTGATGCGCTCCACCTCGCGCCCACCATCATCATAGATGACCTCCACCAACTTGCCACACAACACCATCACCGTCTCCGTACTCTGCGGGTGGCGATGAATGGGCACGTCGGTACCAGGCAGCAAGGCACAAAGCATCCGCTGACTATTGTCAGCCTGTGAGGTACGCAAGTCATGGCTATGGCGCAGACGCGGACTGGCCTTGGCCATGTCGACGAGATGGCTCAACAAGTCTTTGTCTATCTCCATGTTCTTCAATCGTTGGGCAATCTGTTCGCTCGCCGCGGAATCAGAAGAAACCTGCAGAAAGCGAAGATGGCCCAAACTAACTTTTTCATTATTCTTCAAAAGGGCGACGAAAGCATCGCCGCCCACCTTATTATTATACACACCTTAGCCAACGATAGCCTCCTTGATGCACTCCACGATGTAACGCACATCGTCGTCGGTGACATAAGGGCCAGCGGGCAGGCAGAATCCCACCTTGAAGAGTTCCTCCTCCACACCATTTGTATATACAGGCGCATCGGCATAGACAGGCTGCTTGTGCATAGGCTTCCATACAGGACGACACTCCACCTTCTTGGCGAGCATAAATACACGCAGCGCTTCTACATTCTCATTGGGTTGGCAGTCGGTCACAGCCGAATCGACAGCATGGATTACACCTGCTGCACCACCTACGGCAGTCTTAATAACTTCCTTATAGGCATTCTCCTGACCTTGAATCTTCACATCTGTATCCAATGTTGCAGCGCAAAGCCAGAAGTTTGCGTCATAGCGTGGGTCGGCAGGCTGCTTGTGGATATGTACGCCCTTTACATCCTTGAGCAGTTCCTCATAGAGTGATTGCACATGTTTATGATGGGCAATATGGTCATTGACCACCGTCATCTGCCCACGGCCAATACCGGCACACACGTTAGACATACGATAGTTGTAACCGATGGCGGTGTGCTGATAATAGGGGTAAGCGTCACGAGCTTGGGTAGCATACCACATCACCTCGTTGGCATCCTCTGCGTTACGGCAGATAAGCGCACCACCACCCGAAGTGGTAATCATCTTGTTGCCATTGAATGACAGCACACCATACTTGCCAAACGTACCAAGCACCTGACCATTGAAGCGTGAGCCCATACCCTCGGCGGCATCCTCTACCACTGGAATACCATACTTGTCGGCAATAGCCATAATCTCGTCGATACGGTAAGGCATACCATAGAGAGCCACCGGCACGATAGCCTTCGGCAACTTGCCCGTCTTCGCCTTGCGGTCCAGAATGGCCTTCTCGAGCAACGCAGGATCCATGTTCCAGGTCTCGTCTTCAGAACCCACAAACACAGGCTTGGCACCCAGATAAGTGATAGGATGCGAAGAAGCACAGAAGGTGAAGCTCTGCACAAGGACCTCATCGCCGGCCTTCACGCCACAGCCTATCAGCGCCAGGTGCACAGCAGCCGTACCAGCACTCAAGCAAACGACCTTGCGGTCAAGAGCCTCAGAGCCATCGCTCTTACTATTGGCAAAAGCCTCCAAATCTTTCTCAAACGCATTCACATTAGGCCCCATCGGCACCACCCAATTGGTATCAAATGCCTCCTTCACATATTTCTGTTCCAAACCAGCCTCACTCATGTGGGCAAGGCACAAGTAAATAGTTTTCCTTTCCATAATAGAAATTAATTAAAGTTTTTCCACTGATTATTATATTGTTGAACGTTTCAAACAAAAGATTATCGCACTATTAAAGAGTCCTTGCGCTTTGCGTATTGCGCTATTTCATGCATATGCAATAATTCCCTCCAAAACTGTTAATGGAGAGATATTACTATGAGTACAAAGCATTACGATGATATAGATAAGAATCTACGGAAGAATACCAAAGAGGACTATTCTGCAAGAAGATTATAACTGTAGACAAATAATGCCAGGATGCAATGCGGACGCATTAGAACGCAAGAAAAAATAGTAAAAGGCTGACATTTGCAAGAGCTTATAGAACAAATAACCTATTAGTAAAACGTCTGTCTATGAAACTCTACATGAAAAATACCACTTATATATCACTAACAAGATAAGGTGACAGATGGATATGATAAACACGCTAATGATTATCCTTGGCATTGACGCCATACTCCTGACTCAGTTCTGCCAGATCATCCATCACAAACGTTTTAGAATACTTCGGTAGTCGATAATGACGTTTGACCTCGAAATTTAGTTCATTAGGAAAACCGAAGCCTACACGATAGTAAGCATCAAAGATCTCACCCATTTCGGGAGTAGTAATGACCGTAGAGTCAACATCAGCAAACTTCTTGAACTGGTCTCTATCACAAAGATAAAGGCCCGCAAGTTCCAATTCATCAAAACATTTTACATGCTCCTGATAGCGTTCTCGATAATCAAGATATTCGACAAAACGATATGGAGCAACTCCTTTCCACAACCGTTTCATCAGAATTAAGAATGTTTCCAAATCATCGATACCTATTGACAATGGGTAAAGGTCGTCAGGTTCCTTGTTGAGCAACTTAGACAAATCCGTTTGAATAGGCCCATAGTTGTAATCTGTCACCACCACAGACCACACATCACCTATCTCTTGGGGCGCGACATGACACAACAATTTGCCAATGTGCTTTGCATCATATAGATCAACAGCGTTGCCACTACAGAGAGCATCTTCTATACGTTTACATTGGTCATAGCCGTACTGGACTGCCTTAGCAAAATCTGTTTTTATGCGATCATAGCCCCGCTCTGCATCCCTGAAGGGGGCACGGAAACCAAAATTTTTGCATTCCACAACAATCCAAGTGGTGCCAAACTTGATCAACAAATCATTCTCGCATACTCCATCTATCGTATAACTCGAATAAAAACGCGTTTTGCTCGGAAAGAATCGTTGGAAGACGTCCAACACCTTGGTCTCAAATACCTCGCCTTTCCTTTCATT
Source organism: Prevotella sp. P5-64 (assembly GCF_002251285.1). Lineage (NCBI taxonomy): Bacteria > Pseudomonadati > Bacteroidota > Bacteroidia > Bacteroidales > Prevotellaceae > Prevotella > Prevotella sp. P5-64. Next base: position 61,648 of record NZ_NPJK01000061.1, on the reverse strand, counting down.
ATATTTGCTTACCTTCCTTTGCAATTCTGCCGACAGCCGATAATACAACGCTTCTATAAGAAATTTAGTGATGGGGCAAATATATCTATCACCCACCTTGAACAGCGGCATCTCTTCCGAGAGACGCTTGTCTGCATAATATACAGTCCCTGCATCTATCGCTCGCTGTGGGTCATAAAGAAGAAAATGTATTATATTTAGCAGACTGTCTCGGTCAATGTCTACATTTTCAACTTCATCCTTGCCATGGATACATATCTCTCCCGGATTAATCAGAAGGAAATCAAACGCACCTTTCAATTCAGGCTGATTTGCCCAGTCACTGGGATCGATTCCTTTATCAATGTATCCAGACACAAGTTTAGTCCATTCTTCGGGATGCTGACTATAATAGTGATACTTGCTTCCTTTATATATCGTTTCTGTATATTTCCTATTGTTCAGATCACGAACATGCAGCACAAACTTTACGGCATCATCAACTCCAAATCCAAATTGATTTCGTATCACATCGTCATAAGGTTTGCAGCTACGCATCAACCTATCAAGCGTCTGTTCCTCATAGCACAACTTGCCATTGCTGAAATAGAAAAGGAACGAAGACAGTTGGACTTCGAGTTTCTCGTCTCGCTCATCATGAAAGACATCTCCGCCATTCGGAAGCCCTACTGCCTTGAAATAAGCCATTTCCATCTCATCCAGCAACTGCGAGATTACATCCCATTTGGCATCGGTTATATCCTCTATCCCATCTCTGTCCGCAATAGAATAATAGACATCTATCAGATAGAGCGCCTGTTTCATGGGCGACTCCACATTTATATATAGTTCGGAAGACTTTCGGCAATCAAGTTCCACAATCAATCTCATCGCATGCGTAAGCAGAGAGAGTTCATTTATTGTGACCAATTCGCGCTTCAGGTCATCAATAATCTCTTCTTGCGAACGATTGTTCTTTCGCAACCTCTCCATCTTCTTCAGAGCTCTTTCAAAGTCAAAGCTATTTGTGCGCATAGATATATGAGATTAATATATAATACCTCTTGTCGCCATCGTATTACCACAAAATCAAGAGGAGCTAATTCCCAACAAATTTACGATTATTCCAACTACCCACAAAGCTTTCATTCACATTTCTTTTTGTGAACATCAAATATTTGCAATGGACAAGCATATTGGACATAGCTGACAATTCATTTTCTTAGACGCCAGCGTCGTTGCAGTTATGCGGCAAAAGGATTATGGTAAGAAAGCATTCACACTTCCTCCCCAGCAAACTTCACCTTAAACCCGAGCACAGTGGCAAATATCATTTCAATGTCTTTCCAGAATGAATAATGACGATAATAGTAGCAATTGAGACGTACTTTGTCAGGATAAATCACCTTGTCATTATACTCTATGGCAATCTCTTGCATCGAGCGAGTGTCTCCCTCTGCCTGCTTCTTTGCCACATATTCAGAGATCATTTCATCCTCCAGACGGTACTTCAGCGTTGCAGGTCCGGTGATTCCAGGACGAAGTTTCAGCACATCCCGATCATCCCCCTCCAGCTTGTCGGCATACCCCGGAACATCGGGACGAGGCCCTACAAACGACATGTTGCCAATCAGCACATCCCACAATCCAGGCAGTTCGTCAAGTTTATAGTGACGAAGGGTAGCACCGAACGGAGTAATTCTATTGTCGCCAGCTACGGAAACTGAACTCCAGTTTTTATCACCCTTCTTGGCATTGCTTCCTTCGTTATTCTTCACAGGAATCATTGTGCGGAACTTATGGCAAGTAAATAGATTTCCACCTTTTCCTACACGTTTTTGAGTGAATATTGCAGGACCTCCAGGCATCTTAATTTTTACCATTATTGCCACAATCAGCAATACCGGCCATAGGAAACATAGTCCCACGAATGCGACCACACGGTCGAAAAACCATTTTAGTATCATAATTTTTGTCTTTTATTTTTTTTGTGGCCAAAACAGATACGAGCAAAACGCCCATAGAGCCTTGCCAAATGATTTAAGCATATTCATACAAACAACTCCTTATGTTTCATTTTCCAGATGCGTTTCCAGAAGAAATGCCTAGCAAGCCAGATGGGCGAGAAAAGCACCTCCAGCGGATAATGAGTCAGAAGATGCAGGTTTTTGTTCTGTTGAGCCCAGAACACCGACAGATGCCAACGCACAGAACCATGCTCACCCTTCTTCGCTTTCTGCTCCTTTGCCATGACACGATCCAGCAGGAAACGTCCTTCATCAGCATCCGCCTCACATATCATCCATTCTTCAGGCATTCCGAACACCTCTCGCAGCAGCCACATCGTAGCCCTTGCAAAACTGCCCATACCCATGCGTTGCATCCAGCGATAAGCCTCCTGCACATCTGCACCTTTCTCATGCGCTTGTTTCAGCACAAAGTAATAGTCCAGATATTGCTTCAATGTCATTTCCTCGGCAAACAGATGCCCAAAGATGTGCTGCAAGATGAATACCAGATTAAACTCCAGTGACGGCACATTCACCATGCCATCACCCAGCGCAACAGCATTCGTCCAGCAAGTCTTCTCACGGGTGAAATGCTCCACTCGTTTCATGTACCAAGGCACACGCGAGGTCGAAGGTCTGTAATGCACCTCAACCGATGTCCCTTCTAATACATCCAGATGAACATGTTTGTAGTCAAAATCCAACTCTCGCTGATATTTCTTCACCCAACGCAACGCACCCTCTTCGTCCGTATCTACCCATACATCGATGTCGCCCGACTGGCGAAGCATGGAGAGATCAGAAGAGTTTTTATTGTTATCGTTTTCGTTTTCGTGCACTCGATAGAGAGCCCCTACACCTTGCCCCTTCAGCACGCACGACCGCACTCCATCCGCAGCGAGTTGCCCTTGCAGTTCCACACACTGCCGGCTCACAACCTCGTTTCGTTGCTGTATCTTAGCAGCCATGCCCATCCACGTGAGATAGGTCATTTCCGGAGGCTCCTGCCGTTGTGTCTGTAGCTTCTGTACTCCAGCAAAGCAAACACCTATCAGCGACTGCTTCTTGGCAAGTTCATAAAGTGCCTTCCATTCCTGCTCGTTCGGTGTATGCGGCAAGCAAACCTGCCTGCCTAACGCCATACGCAGCAGTTGATAAAACAGATTTTCTATATTCCCTTTTTGCAACTCCATCTTTTAACTTCTTGCAAATTTCTGGAACACCCAACCTCTCAGCCAGTTCGGCATAGCTACCTGTACGGCAAAGCGGATGGCAGTATTATACATATATTTTGGGAAACCAATCAATCCATGTTTCCACATATAATTCTGCAACTTGGCCTCGCTCTTAAAGTACTTCATGCCACCTCTGCGCTGATACATTTCTTCGCCCACGCGCACATCCACAAAGTTCTCCTGCACGTTGTAGAACTTATGACCAGCCAATGCCAGACGAATCCACAGATAGTAATCTTCCTCGCAATACCAGTCGATGAAGCCACCAACCTCCTGCACCTTCGTCTTCTTATACATCACTGTAACAAGGTTCAGCGGACAACGACTCTTCAAGTAGTCCTTGATGTCCTCATCTTTCTCGGGCACAATGCGACTACCCACCACGTTTGAAGTCTCGTGGATAAACTCGTTGATGTTACCACCCACTACCGTTGCCTCTGGGTGCTCCTCAAAAGCCTTCAACTGCATCTCGAAGCGGTTAGGCACAGCCACATCGTCAGCATCCATAATAGCCACCAACTCATTGCTGGCAGCCTCCAGTCCACCCTGACGGGCAGCAGCATGACCACGGTTCACCTCGAAAGGCACCACCTTCATCACTGCTATCTCATTCTGCAGTTCCTTCACCACAGCCTCCAGTTCAGCCGGAATAGGCCCATCCTCCACCAACACAATCTCCGACGGACGCACCGTCTGCTTGTCATAGATACTATGCACCGCAGTCTTAAAATCTTCTGGGTTGTCGTTCTTATACACAGACATCGCCACAGTAAAATTTGTATTCATTTCGATATGATTTATTATTTCAAATCCTCCAAAATATCATCAGTTTTTGAAAGGGTGATATATATGAACGTTGGCTTCAAATACGACACCGATCTCAACCGTAGCCGGCAGCGAGTGATAACGACCTTGCTCATCACAACACTAGGGCAGTCACAGCCAGCCATCATCACCACAATATAGGTCTAGTTGCCCTCATCATCGTAGAACCGTTCAATGACGCTTACTTCTTTGAATTCTTATAGGCAGTATACCCATTTTCAATACTTGACCATTCTAACCGGTCCTCTATAGGATATAACGACTCCTCGTGTTTTTTGATTTCTTCTAAATTAAACCTATAGGATATAACCTTAGCAGGCACACCTCCTACAACCGAATAAGGCGGAACATCTCTGTTTACAACAGCTCCTGCCGCAATTATTGAACCGCGTCCCACATTAACGCCTGCCAGCAGAGTAACTCGAGCACCAATCCATACGTCTTCGTTTACGACTATATCTTTGTCATACTCATGATTAACATCATACTTGTCTTTAACAGCATTTGTCACGTCTATTATTCTCATACCAGGAATTGACATGTGATTACCAGTAATAGCTAACAAACCAATTGCTGCTCCAGAACCTCTTTTCATAATTAGTTTGGCCCTGGAGTTCATAACGATTCCTCCTGCATTAATGTAGGTTTCGTCGGCCATTATGAGGTTTTTGGGATTATATACCTTGCATCCTCTCTCAAGCCTTGAATATCGAGAAACGTAAGGATAATGTCTGTATCTCCAAACCTTAATATAATGGCTCAGCTTTTGTTTTATTACATTAGATAATGACATAAGCTTTTCATTTATTAAGTTTCTCCCTCAATATACTACTACTGATCCCATCCGTATGATCCAGATAAACTACCGTACATCCTACTGCAGCAAATTCTTTTTCATACTGATTCCATGCGTCTGTACCTTTCCAGTCAGAGCCTACGAAGACGGCATCCGCACCGAGTTCCTTTACAGGACGGATCTTCTCCATATCTGCCTGGGGTACTACCTTATCTACATAGCGTATAGCCTCAACAATAGCCATTCGCTCCTGCTCGTTGATGATGGGGTACTTCTGCTTACGCTTATAGCAGAGATCGTCTGTTGTAACACCCACAACGAGGGTTTCACACTGTTCCTTGGCGCGTCTTAAGATATTCAGATGCCCGATATGGAACATATCATATACACCAGTGGTGTAGCCGATTTTATATTTCTTCATTTTGAGTTATGATTTAAGACCGCTGACGCTAAAGACCGCCTGCGGCTAAAGATTATTTTGACTGATGAATTTTGACCGCTACCGCTAAAGACCGCCTGCGGCTAAAGAACTTTTGACTTAAGAACCATGACCGCTGACGCTAAAGACCACCCATCTTACGCGAAGCGGTCTTTCGTTTTCCCTCTTCCGTCTTTCGTCTTCAGTCAACTGTCTTAAGCGAAGCGGTCTTCTGTCTTAAGCGAAGCGGTCTTCTGTCTTAAGCAAAGCGGTCACTTTCTGTGTAAAGATTTCTTAAAAGCAACAATGCGCCTTTGCAATGATTGTAAATCAGCAATAAGCGGTTCGGTTTCTTTTTCTCGAATATAACCAGACCTTTGGGCTATTATCAGTTGCGTTTCCGCTTCGTATGAAGATCCGATAGCAACATCCATGAAATGAGAGAAATCTGCAATCGTCCCTCGACCTGCTCCCTCTGCTATATTAGAAGGTATAGAAGACGCGCTTCTTCTTAACTGATCAGCTAAAGCGAAACGCTCTTCTATAGGGAAAGAACTTGTTAACTTATTTATTTTAACGCTAAAACTGATACCATCTTCCCAAAAGTCAAATTTCCTAAAGTCTCTCATATTATATCAATTTTATATAAAACCTCTTACGCGCCAGCGGTCTTTAGCGAAGCGGTCTTCACTCTTAACTCAGATACTCTGAGTAGTCTTTATCAACATCAAATATCATTGCATGAACAGCAGCCTTTTGCTGCTCCTCAGAAGGCAACTTCATGTAGTCCCCATAGCGATACTTGAGATATTCCTTGATATGTTTTGAGCCATAAAGAACCGTATCTTCGAAAGGCACATCCACAGGTTCCTCAAAGAAACTCGTGTCGAAGAGTCCAGAACGGAACTTGGCTGGTGTAATCCAATAGCACCACTTGAAGCCTTCCTTCATATCCTCGTACTTATAGATACGGTTGTAACACATGCGAGCTATCAACTGGCATGGGAGCACCTTCAGCAGATTGCACACGAGAGCCTGACCACTTGACTTGGGTTTCCAGTTACGCTGTGTGAGGGCATAGAGCGTTACGAACTTCGATTCATAGTACACCAACTTCTGCATGAAGTTCGACTCTGGTACTTTGTGCAGCATCATGATATCGACATAAATACCCTGGTGCAAGTCCTTGCGATCCTTGAAACTCTCCTCAATGAAGGTGGTTCCATTCATGCGCACCTTGGCATATTCCAAATGCTTCTTGACCGTACGCCACTCCTGCAACATAAATTTCTCATTGCCATCAGCAGCCATTGCAGCCTTGAACTTCTCATATTCCGCAGGTGTCATAAAGATATCCAAGTCATCATCCCAAGGAATGAAACCCCCATGACGTACCGCACCAAGGGCTGTACCGCCCATGATGAAATAGGTTATATTGTTCTCGCGACATACCTTGTCTATGTATTTCATGACCTCCAGAATCTTATCCTGTACGTCACGAACTGATTTCTTCTGATCCATTATAGTTTCTTTGAAATAAAGTTAAACCTAAATAAAAGCTTCTTTGCGCCAGGAATTTTGAAAACCACTTTAGCTATTGCTCGAATGCACTTAAATAGGCTTATCTTCACAACTGCTTTCGCTTTGCTGGCATTATAGCGATGTGGGTGCGCACTAATTATATAAGATTTATTAGGATTTGCGTCCAATTCTTTGATTACACCCTTCCAGTCTCTAAGATCGATATAAGGTTCTTCACTTTCGCTTATTGGGTTGAGAGGATCCTTTACAATCTTAAAACTCATACCCACATCAGAAATATAGACGTACTTTTGATGAATCTTGTTCATGAAATCGACCATTATATCTGCCAGTTGAGGAAACAGATTTTGTACAAGGTCACTCTTGAAGAAGTCTCTATTCTCAAAGTCTGACATAGGATTTCCATGTTGACAAACTGTAATTATTGGAAAGCCAAAATTCTCGAACTTATTCACGTTCTGACTAAAAATAGATACAGCTTTATTCAAGTCGCCTTTCGCTCCATCCATGACATCATGATGATATGTAACCTCATGACCCAACTCTTTAATTTGGTCAAATATTGACTTGTTCTCTTCTGTCATCAAATAAGCCTGCACATAGTAGGTTGCACAATGTCCATGCTTATTCTCGATCTTTGCCAAATCCAGGGCTTTTGAGGGAGTTGACTCAACATCATGCTTCAAGTTGATAAAACGACTTGGAACAGCATTTCCATGATTTGCCGCCTGTAACAACGAGGCAGCTGTTACGCTATGATACCCTTTAAGAGACAACTCACTACAGAAGTCATCCCAATCTTTATATACAAAATACATTGTTCTTACGATTTTATTTAACGAATCCACTTGCGAACAGTTTTCTTAATCGCAATGTAGTTATTACCTAATATGGATTTAATGGCTTGCAATATAGCCTGTCTGACAACAAGCTTCTTTAGAAGCCATCCACCTTCGATTAGCTGTTTAAAATCATCTATTGTAGTATTTGCATCTATAGCGATTCTTCCCATTACAGACACGTCATCGACAATCTTTTTTTCTCCTATGGTTGAAGTATATATGGTATCAATGCCTAAACTCTTAAATTGTGCTACGTCTTCTTTTGTGAAGTAGCCGTTTGGGATCGAAACTTCGTTTGTTTGGCTTCCAGTAATTGAATTCAATTTCTCGACTGATTCTCTCCATTCCCTATCCCGTTCATCCTTTTTCATTGAACTCAAATTACTGGGGTGTGAGCATGAATGAGATCCTATTATATGACCTCCATCGGCTAAACGCTTTATGTCATCCGATGTCATGAAACCCTTTGTGCCTATATAATCGGATGAGATGTAGAAATGTCCATTGAATCCATACTTGTCAAGCAAAGGCATGATTACCTCTGAGAATGAGATGCCACCATCGTCAAAAGTTAAAATTACATCCTCTTTTCGCAATCTATTATCACGCACAAAAGCCAACAATAATTCGAGTTGCTCTATAAACTGACTTTCTGTGATCTTATAATGATTGGCACCATTGGTATCAAAACCACTTTCCTGAAGCGATTCCCGATACACATCATGATACATCAGATATATTTGCTTCATTTCTTTAATCCTAATTTATCCAATACTGCCACAATCTGTTGACGATATTTACCCAACAGAATATACTTGGCAATGTTAATCCATTTCCTCTTCTTCAGATAATTATATGGAGCCACATCATTTGAGTCATAATAACGCATAATGGTGGCTTCCTTCATATCTTTCTTCCATTGCTTTCTTGTAATCTTACCCTCCAAAACATTGCCATAGTCGTATAGTTCATCTATAAACCATTTTTCCTCTGTCACCTCTATCTGTAAATGGCCATAATCTTTGCCCATACAACTCAAGATATAAGCCTCGGTAAGTTTCGATCCTGCATTGTAGAAACAATGGGCGGTTCCATCGTTCCGAAGGTTAACTTCATAAAAATATGCCTCACTATCCATTACACCATACTCAAACCCGAACAAGCCTTTGTAGTCTATTTTTTCGAGATATGTAGCAATCTTAGAGGCATCAATACACGAAGGAATATTGGGGGTTACCATTCCGTGCCCCGAAATACCTACAGCCAATCGGTCACGAACGATAGCACCTGCGATACGAGTCGCACCATCCATCATCCTTGAGCCAAATACAACTACTTCATACTCGCTCTTAATGTAGTCTTGCAATATAAATTCCGACTCATGGCGAGCATTTGAGAGGGTGTACTTTAGTTCTTCATCATTATTACAAATTTTGAATTTGAACTCATTATAATGTCCAGGCTTCTGATGACTTGGCTTTATGAAACATGGATACTTAACTCCATCAATAGAGGAATCCCACTGTACATATCTTGATTCCGGACACTTGATGCCGACTTCAATAGCCAGTTTTGTCATATTGTTCTTGTCTGTGTATTTTTCAGCAAGACCCTTAATGCCAGTGCCGGGAATTACAAATAGTTTTTCTAACTCTTCTTTATGTTGATCAATGAATACAGTCGTACCATCACCCGAAGTTATAATGACAGGCTTAAATTCATACCCGTTAAAGGTACTCGTAAGATACCCTAAGGCTTCTTCGTTTGATGATACCTGATGCAAGTTTTTAACGTACTTACTCCTTGCCGCAGCTGCTTTTGATCCTTTTAGGAGAAACAGAAAATCTATCCCGATTTCTCCAACTTCACGAACCAATCCCAAGGTATTAACATCGTCAATACCCCATATTATGACTTTTGTCGCGTTCATATTATCGCTTTATTCCTAATGTGTCCATGAATATACATTTTACTTCTGCAAGCAATCTTGTTATAAAGAATACGAATGGATAATTACCTTTTCTGTTAATAAGTATGTACTCCCTTATTGCTCTTAGCGAATTTAATATTTTTTCTCTTCTTGATCGATTGCTTGTTGTAGCGCTTCCTTCCCGATATCGCCGATAATATATAGCATTTTCTGATGTAAAGGAAACCTTGTTAATCTTATCAGATATAGAAAACATAAACAGTGAGTCTTCGCCTGTTTTAAATGCAGTATTAAAGCGTTTGTCGCCTATAATGTCTCTATGAAGAAGCTTCATACAAGGTCCCGCAAAGAACTTTTTTGCACCCAATAACGTATTTATATTCAAGCGTTTTCCTCGATAATACTCTTTTTCTATACGATACTCGTCCTTAATTCCGCCACCATGCCAAAACGCTGATGGGTGACAAAGTGATATGCATGCTATCGAGGCCTGATCATGTAATTCTTGAAGATAAGTTTTAGATACATAATCATCATCATCGATGAAGCAGATAAATTCACCACGAGCCTCGTCTAGGGCAATGTTTCTGGCATTCGAGACACCAGGCTTATCGGTTTGTATATAGTTTATATTTATTGTAGGATTATCTTTAATCCAATCTTTTATAAACGAGTCATAAGGCTCTTTACACCCATTTAAGACCAGGACAATCTCGAAGTTTTCGACGCCAATTGACTGTATTGCCAGTGAATTTAGACAGTCTATTAGATAGCTCTGAGGTTTATAGGTGGGTATTATAACTGATATTTGCATATACTTATAATTTCTTTAAGAATCGTGATGGATTTCCTCCCCATATCTCGCCATCCGGGATACTTTTTGTAACTAAAGAACCAGCACCAACAACAGAGCCTTTTCCTATTCTTACTCCTTTGAGAATTATGCTCATAGTTCCAATAAAAGCATCCTCTTCAATTACAACTTCCGAGCTTTTGGTTCCATAGTTTCCATGCTGTCTTGCGTAGGCGTCCATTGGATGAAAATCAGTATCATATATCTTAACACCTGCGCCAATCGTTACGTTATCCTTAATTGTTATTGAAGATGCGGAAATGATTACAGAGTTTGAAATTCCAACATTATTGCCGATACGAATTCTCCCACTTCCATTAGTCTTTAATAAAGTACAAGATGAACCAACAAGGGAATTAGCATATTTTGAGGAGTTAATGTTTACGTCATTCCCTATCTTAATTCCACCAGAGCCTGCATAATTTAGTACGGTAAGCATTCCCCTTGTGTGAAAATTCTTTCCATAATCACAATTACTTAGTTTAAGCAATATTTTATTGAGGGGTGTGGTTACGTACTGCAAGTAAGCTTGTATAAATTTATAAAGTAATCTCATTTAATTTGCTTTATTTACAATTCGGTACAATTTCTTTTTTACCAATCTAATTCGTCTAAATACTGCGCGATCAATTTTCATATATCGTCTAATAAATGCTTCTTGGTCTTTCGAGAAACTTGAATTAGGTCTTCTTTTTGCGCTTTCTTTATCTTGATCAAAAATGTTAAAGAGGAACGATCTTAAATCATCATTTGATCTTTGATCTTCAATTATCGGATTTGCATTAAGCATCTCTAGATACTTCTCATCATCATTGTCAAGCTGCTCAACTCTTTTTACAATATCCTCTAAACTACCAAAACGATGTCCATTAATAAAAGAATTTTCGTTAAAGTCCAGATGAATACGTGGATCCCCTAAATAAATAGGTACTGTACCTGCTGCAAATGCATCAACAATTTTCTCGGTAGCATATCCATCATAGACGCCATTTTCAAAAGCAATTGAGAATTTATGCTTACGCTGAAATTCAAATTTATCGGGTACTGGACCACCTACATTGTTGCGAAATCGACCACCTGAGTTTACCTTTTTATACCTTGATAAAGCCTCGTATATCTTCAAACGTATATCATCCGCGAAACAATTTGAAACAACAAAGTTGCAGAATTCCTTTGATTTATCAATACTGTCAAAGTTTGGTCTATCGAATAGCATATCATACTTCTTCCTATATTGGAAAAGTCTGTAAAGCGGCATTCTAAGATACCTGTCACCAAGTGTAATGCGATCAAAAGCCAATGCATAGTCGGTCAGATTAAAATCTGGTGTAATGCATTCTCCTGTATAGAAGATTCTAATACAATCGTACTTCAAATAATTGCTACCGAAACTAGAGTGGAACACATACTCTGGATTCGTATCTACTATCTCTACATCGTATTTTTCCCTAAGGATGTTAGTAAACTCATTATCTTCGGGGTTAAAATCTGTTGCGAAATCAACAAACTTGATTCTAATTCTTTTCATTGCGATATTTCAGTATTTTAGCGGGATTGCCACCCACAATAGCAAAATCAGGAACGTCTTTTGCAACAACAGCTGACGCACCGAGTATCGTCCCATTCCCGATTGTCACACCTGGAAGAATAGTTACATTGTCGCCAATCCACACATCATCTTTTATAATGACAGGCTTTGCAGGTCTAGGACCTTGTTGACACATAGGTATATCGGTTCTCGAAAATTCGTGGTTCTGAGTATGTATGGTACAATTTCGACCCATCATAACATACTTTCCAATAATGACTGTACCAAATAAATTAGAGCCAGCACCAATGCCAGAATAATCGCCTAATTTACAAGTATGAGAAAAACTTGTATTTTTTTGAATGTTGACATACTTACCACATTCCGAAAGAAACAGCTTACCAAAGAAGGCTCTGATTCTTTGCTGACCTAAATTTATCATAGACCCATTAGTCGGAAGAATATTACACATCCTTAGACCTATATATCCAATAATCTTTTTAATCATGGTTTTTTAAAGTAATACATATAGTTAAACGTCAACAAACCCTTAATACTTAACCAGCGTTCTTTAAGTTGGAGTTTGTTTGCATGATATTTGAAACCATAATAGGACTTGCGGAAAGCTGACTTGGTAAATGGAATATATATTTTGGAAGAATCCATTGCGCTTTTGATTGCGATTTCCATTTTACCTTTCCAAACGTTTGCAGCAAGTTGATTCTTGGAATACTCGTATGTCTTATTGTAGTTATATACATACTTCTCATGATTTCTTATTATATCCTCTAATGAATCGAAAAGCGATTTTGAAGAACCATGCTTGACAATTACGCCAAAATTACCATCGTCCAGAATTTCTCTACATACATGTTTCGCACTTCCTACCACAGGAATACATCCCGAACACATTGCCTCCATTAACGACATTGGACACCCCTCTGCTCTTGAAGGGAGAAGGAAGATGTTTGCATCATCATAAAGTTGTTGGGCTTCTTCGCGAGGTATTCGCCCCGTAAACGTCAAACGTTCGTCTTGTTTTGCAAGCTGATTGATAGTCTTTGGTTTAGAGATTCCTGATAGTGGTAATACTAAATTGCCTAACCAGTAGAATCTGAAGTTTAAATCAGTTTTTAAGAGCATGTTTACAGCCCCAAGAACCATTTCCGGATATTTCATCATCGATGCGCCACCAGGAAATACGATATTTAGGCAATCTCTTTTAGATTTGATACTCGCATTATTATCAACCTCGTGTTGAACAAAATTGTAAATGTATGTTACTTTGTTCTTGTCGGTGATGTTGAAATAATTATTAATAAAATGTCTTCCTGCATCTGACAATGCAATCACCTTATTAACATATTTGTGATTATAACCAGCCTCTATTGCAGGCATATTATTAAACGTATGGCTTATGGTTACAATGCGAGCCTCAAGAAAAGGCGCAAGTATGGTTATCACTTCCGAATCACTATTTATAATGATGTCGTAATTTGCGCTATTTATTTCATCTGCAAGCCTCTTGTATTCAGAGAACCCAGACAATTGTAATTGGGGCACTGAGTATACCTTTTGAAATCCGACCATCTCTGTAACGTTTTCTATAGTCATTAAATCAAAACAATTGCCGGTAGACAATTCGGCTCGCACTTCATTATTATAAGAAGCAATACCACCACCGTTAAGAGTATAAATTGTAGTTGCTAATAGAATTCTCATTTTATTAAGTATTTTTTGTTCATTTCTTCTTTATAATATAATTCTGCATGGGTTGCCAATAATATAAAAAAACAGATAAGTCTCGGTGAGGTATGAAATGACATAAAGAAATTATCAATTGTATAAAACAAACCGAATATCAAAAACATTAGATACCTTTTATCTTGACTATATCTATACCGCTTTCTTTGTCGGTTGATAAATATCCAAAGCATAGCAACATATATGATCAATGCGGGGAAACCAGAGTTTGCAAAAATTTCACCAAAAGAATTATGAGCTGCATTATATCCATTAAAGGAGTATTTACAAAAGTTGCCAGGTCCCACTCCTAAGAACGGATTCTCCCATCCTACTTCAAAAGAATTCTTCAGCAACGTAAGGCGTGTATCTTCCTCTATACTTTCCTGATTTCTTTGAGCAAGATAACTGTTTTCGTAGGTTGATGCAAATCTAGCAAACAGCATAAGAGCTAAAACAGAGGCAATTAATAAGAATTGTGTCTTGTTTCTTGTAGAGCTACCTTTTAAATATCTGATATATAGAAGTGATGCTATGAGAGGCACACCGATTAATAATACCTGTCTTGAAGCTGTCACAATTGATACATAAAATGTTATCGGGATTATTAACCAGAACGAAAATATTAAATATTTTTTATACTTAAGATTATCGCAAAACTCGCCGAATATGAATAATATAAAAGTAAGGAACACAGTATATTGTGAAAAGTGATTACCATCTAAACCTCCAGATTCTTGACTCAATCGCTCGTCTGCAAAATTAAATGAAATAGACATAATGTTATTCATTGCAAATCTAACACAAACTACATAGAACAAAACCCACATGCCGTACGCCCAATATACATATTTATGTTTTTTTGCCAAATGATAGACAGGCACGGTAAATAAGATGCAGCCTAATATTTGGTGTAGTTGAGCCGTCGCCAAATCAGTATACTTAGCAGATGTCCATGAAAGAAGAATCCAGCCATAAAGGCAGAACAGTAACTTCATATAAACATTATACTTGTTATCTGAAGCTATAATCGAGAGACCAAAGGCTGCTGGCACAAGCGTGTATAGAGCTTGAAATTCCAATGGAGAATATGCCAACATTGTATACAAGTATAATAATACGCAGACCCACAAGTAAGAAATATTTCTTTTTTTCATAACTAAAAAATTCGCTTTATGGTCGACATTAAAACAACTAATTTTGTCTTAATATTTATTTCTCTGTCTAAAAGTACCTTATATTCTACGTTGGGATATGTATTATGCCATTGTTCTTTTCTCTTATTAGAAGTTGTACTTATCCAAGTTTTGACCGAGTACATAATCCAATTTAATGCCTTTTTGTATATATCCCTATCGTTCTGTTTAGCGAAGAACTCCAAAACAATATCTGTATTTGATTTAAATTGCAAAAATGACCGTTGCATAGAATCGGAATCTTTTCGTTTCGTCACCGACTCTCGATTATAAAAATAGTAATATAAGGGGCTATTAATATAAGACGTTTTAAGAGACAGATAAAGAATAGGTACAATCAATGCCAAATCTTCTCCCATTGTTCCTGTTGGGTATTTTAAGCCTTTGTAAAGTTCTGATCTAACGAGTTTATTCCATACGGCCCAAGAATACTTCATGTACATAACTTGCTTCAACACAAAAGTAGTAGGTTTTGCTTCAAATGCTTTGATTCTGGTTCCGTTTGATCCGTCATGTATATAATAATCGCAAACAACAACATCAGACTGTTCGTCAATCGCCTTATTATACAATTGTCGATACATATCTTTATCAATCCAGTCATCACTGTCACAATGTATAATAAAGTCACCTGTACACAACTGTAACCCATGCCTACGAACAGCGGCTTGCCCGCTGTTCGTAGGCATCTTCTCAGTTCGCACCACATAATTCATCTCCGCAAAGCGGAGTCGATATTCTTCAATTATTTGCGACAATATCTCCATGGAGCGATCTGGCGTACAATCGTCCACAAAGATGAATTCTATCTCGTCTAATGTCTGCTCAAACAGACTTCGTGCACACCTTTCAATATATTTTTCCACCCCATAAACTGGGATTACAACTGATATTTTGGGCATATAATTACTTGTATATTTTAGATTTAACAATATTCAACATGAATGTTCGTTCTTGTTTGTCGAACATAATTAAATATATTAGACATACAGTATAACATATCGAAAATACCGCGACCATTACGAGTCTCAAAAATGATGGCGGCATCAAATAAGTAATTGCAAAAGGAACAATAGGAGCCAATAGCACTAAGGCTAAGCAACGAATTACAATCTGGTTTACATACGCACTTATTCCGATTTTGAATTGCTTATTAACCAAACAAATGCAAACAAATTGATTCAAACAAGAAAAGATGATAACAGCAATAAAAGCGCTTTCGGCAGCCATACCTACTTGCAAAAGAATCCAACAAAAGGGTACAAGGCATAAATTCACAATGGTTGCCCCAATTTGGTACTCTTTAATTTTTCCTGTAGCTTGAACTACCTGCGTACATGGGGTATTAAGTGTGCATATAAGTGTGTCTACTAAAACTAGTATTGCAAATACAGGGGTATGCTCAGGTACTGATTCTCCTAGCCAAAGATGAAGGAGTATGTCAATTTCAAAAATGACAGGAGTAATCAGTAGTGCGATTAGCGAAAAACACACCTTAGACTCTGTGAACATAATCCGTTGAGTGCGGGAATAATCTCCATTCGCGTAAGACTGAACCAACTGTGGGCCAAAAGCAGTATATATATTACCAGAAAAACCACCAATTGCGCCATTTACTTGATAGGCGATACCACGTGCAGCATTGATAACCGGGCCAAAGAAGAAATTTAGAAGCATATTTACACCTTGCCCCTTAAGCATAAAGGCAAATGTTCCGATAAGATTCCAACCTGAGAACGCAAGCATGTTCTTGAAGACCACCCTATCAAAGTACCTTCTTAATTTCATTTCTAAGAAATGTTTCTTACAATACCATATATATGCAATTATATCTAGGATTGATACTATAGCCAACAAGATTGCATAAATTATTAGATTGTCATATTCAGCATACGCAACAACTAAGGCAATAATCAATTTCAGTACAACGTCTGTAATACTTATAATGGCAAAAAAATCCATGTGCTCTTTTGCCATTACGGCACCAGAGTATGGTATCTGCATCATCATAAGAATCATTGATAATGTAGAGGTCTGGAAAAGGATGTTGGCGGCAAAGAGACGTCCATTAGAAACAACCATGATACTATTTACATACCAAACTCCAAATGTTTCTAACAGGACAAAGATTATCGCAGCAATAGTGGCATGAGTAAGGAGAGCTGTCACATATATATTCTGAAAGCCCTCTGCACCTTTCTGTGTACCCTCATAGTTATAAAATCGTTGCACACTGGAAGAAAGGGTTGCGTTTAAAAATCCAAAAAGCGAGACAAAACCTGCCACTACATTGTAGATACCATAATCTTCAACACCAAGTGCATTTAGAAGCACACGTGCTGTGAAAAGATTTATAATGAGGGCTACAAACATCCTTATATAAAGGAATGTTGTATTCCTCGCTATTCGTTTGTTATTTGATTGATTGTCTGACATTAAACTATTTTGCTTTAACATTGGACATTATTGTGACAAAAGTAGGATGACACAATCTTGCCAATAGGATTGTTAATATGAATGATAAAAACGCAAACAAGTATCTACTCTCCATGTTCCACATCGGATTATTAAAAGAGTTGAATACAAGCCCTTGCAGAACATAAATCTCAAGGTATATAGTAGAAAACCATTGTAATGTCCTGCTTTCGGGGGATTTCTTCATCATCAGCACAATTATCATGCAGAGAAAGAAGAGGCAATGGATGGGTGTTAGAATCAGATTGCACAAGAACTTATGCTCTACTATATTGTATAATATTGTTCCATTGGCATTTATGCTATAACCTACATATAATGTAAGTACGAACACCAAAGCCAAAATGGATGATACATATTCATACTTAGAAGAGATAAAGCTATCCACTTGTGTCTTATATTTACTGAAGTATATACCAATCGGGAATGCCGTACAGGTGACGTACCACCACAATGACATACCAGCAACAAGTGCAACTGCCATGTACAAAACTGTTAGCAAGAGTACGGATTCACACACTCTTTGTCTTGCATATTTTGCTGACAGATAAAAGATTTCATATAGTAGAATTATCACTAGAAGGAACCATCCATTGTCAATTATGTCGCCTCCATAAATGAAAGAAAGTGCTACATTGGAAACAGTAGCGTCAAGGCCAAGAGCTAATTTTTGAATCATATAGACGATAACTAACATCGCATTGATGACGAATATCGGTAGGACTCTTTTCTTCTGATATTCACATAAATACCCCCCCGATTGCGTTTTAAGGAACTATACAAACCGTATCCAGAAATAAAGAAGAACCCGCTTACACAATAGTATCCTAGATACTTAAGCAAGTAATCTATGAAGGGATATTCCTCGAACAAATGTGCTTTCTGATAGATGTGATGTACAAGCACCAATATAGCTAATAAGCCTTTAAGGCATTCTGCCTTGTTTCAGCTGAAGTAATCTAAATTGATCACATCCTTGTTTGATGTATTGTCTGACATAAAACTATTATTTATAATTTGTGCGACCATCGGAATTGCGCTCAGCATCCCCTTGTGGGTGACGCTTGGCTCGTCCAAGAACCGATTATCAGGGATGTGCGGTTTCCTGATACTCCAAGAGTCGCTATCCTCGCATGAGAAAATATGAGTATTCCACGAAGTGCCTGAGAGTATGAGCACTCGAAGAATAAAGATTTCTAATGAGAGGTTATTATTTGCTATTCGGTTGTTGTTTTTATAACATTTCTCCATATTTTCCTCTTAACAATTCCTTGTATAATTGAAATTCTTTGTCTTTCGGGTTAATCTGGAGAACGTAGTTTATTTTTCCATATAAGTGACGGACATAATGTTCTGGTTTCGCAATCCATGCAGGCAAACCTTTGACTCGCAGCATGTGCTGTTCAAGACGATACTTCTGAGTATACTCTTACTCCAATGTTTTCAATTGCAATCTTCCCAGTTTCCATAGTGACGATAGCCATTACTTTGATGTTCCGGATAGGAAAGCCTTGAGGCAAGATGCTTTGTGCATATTTAATAGAATTCAAAGCCGTATCTCCTGTTCCAATGAAATCGTCCACTAAAACAATGGTAGTGTTCTGGTTGATTACTGGAAGTATATTCTTGATGTCGCTTGGTTCTATACCACACTTTACAGCATGATTATAGTGGGTAGATTTCATCGTATACAGAGCAACACTTGAACTTTTTGTTTTTCCAGCCTCTTCTTCTGGTATGCATGGAGCAAGGATCAATGTAGAACCAGGATTGTCGTTTTGGATGTCATTTAACAATTTCTCGAAATAGCCAACGTACTCGCTAAGATCTATTTTCAAGAACCTCTCTGTGAGTTCAAGAAGCAGTTGTTGTTCCTCTTCCGTGAACTTCATGAGAGTATTGCAGTATCTATCATACAATGATATTTGACTTGTCCTATCGATGTTCCATTGCTTATCATTGAATATCGTTTCCAGCCTTGCCATAACATCCATAGAGATGCTTGGTACTGGAGTTGCTTTCTTAATAAACCTTGGAGTTGACATTATTTTTGATATTTGAGCCTCTGCGAGCACAAAGGAGCAGTGGCGAGTTACCTAATTAGCGCGGAACACTCTGTTGCTGATAGGCAACTGTGTGTGAAGGGCTGCATTGAGCTTATGTTTGGCATCGGCTGCAAGCTGAAGCCTGTCGTTTTGCGCCTGACGTTCTGCTTGCAAATGGTCGAGGGCGCGTTTTGCTTTTTCGTAATTCCATAATTGTATGGTGTGATATGTTTGAAGTTAATCAAGAGATTGACTTCATGGCGCATTCGGTAATTCTCAAATGTGGATTTGGAATTACGCTCATTTACTTGAAGTTGGTGAGGGTATTGAACCCTATCAGGATTGATTCTCAAAGACCTCATCTCGGACAAATCCCCCGATAAGTCCGAATAAAGAACCAAAGCAGACCACCTGTGCACCAACTAACCTTATTTCTGATCAATTATCTAGATTCTTATTTTACGATAGCTTCTTTGATGCAATCAACAATGTAGCGAACATCATCGTCTGAAACGTATGGTCCTGCTGGCAGGCAGAAGCCCTTTATGGGTAATGGGTCATGAGTCATGGGTCATGATGGGTCATGGGTCATGATTTGTCATGGGTCATGATTATTTTTTGTTTATCTTTTCTTTGAGTTTCTTGACTATGGCTGTAAGTACCTTGAGGATACGAGTCATATCGTGATTCAAAGAGTTGAAGGCTTCATCTGTGAGATAACCATTGGCATGAAGTAGATTGAGCCAGTAGTCTGTCTCATCTGCTTCTTTGTAAGAAATACTGTATTTGTTCAAAAAGTCTGCATCTGACTGGGCGTGCTTGGCCTCTCTTGTGTTAGCACCTATACTCGTCCCTGATCGATACACTTGCTTAGACATCACAAACTCCTTGTCGGAAGAGTCTTCCGTCAAGTATTGATAGAGTCTTGTGATACGACAAGCAAAATCGAAACTCAAATCCAAAATGCCAGCATTTTGCTTTTGTTCCTCAGTCATAAGAGGTGCGAGTTTTCGCGCCTTCCTTGACTTTGGAGTGTACTTTGTTTGTTTCATAAACTTTTTTTCAAGGGACATGGGTAATGAATGTATTAGAGCATGACTCATGACCCATGAGCCATTACCCGTGACCCATGACTCTTGGTTCGTGACTCTTTATTCAACAATAGCTTCGCGAATACAATCTACGATATAGCGAACGTCTTCGTCTGAAACATAAGGTCCTGCTGGCAAGCAGAATCCGACTTTGAATATGTCCTCAGAAACGTGGTTGACGTATGCTGCCATATTGGGGCCTTCTATAACGGAATACTCCTGACCCATGACTCCTGACCCATGCCCCACAACCTGTGAACCCTTGCGGTAAACAGGTTGACAGTGCATTGGCTTCCATACTGGACGGCACTCAACTTTCTTTGAGAGCATGAAGACACGGAGGGCTTCCACATTCTCGTTCGGCTGGCAGTCGGTGGTGGCGCTTTCTACGGCCTTGATGACTCCGGCTGCTCCACCTACGGCTGTCTTGATGACTTCCTTGTAGGCATTCTCCTGACCCTTGATGCGGATTTCTGGATCGATGGTGGCAGCACAGAGCCAGAAGTTGGCATCATATCGAGGATCAGCTGGCTGCTCGTGGAGGGTAATACCAGGAACATCCTTCAAGAGCTGCTTGTAGAGTTCCTGTACGTGCTTGTGGTGGGCGATGTGGTCGTTGAGAACGGTCATCTGCCCACGGCCGATACCTGCACATACGTTGGACATTCGGTAGTTGTAGCCAATGGCAGTATGTTCGTAGTAGGGATAGGCATCGCGTGCCTGAGTTGCGTACCACATGATGGTCTGAGCATCCTCAGCATTCTGACAGATGAGGGCTCCACCACCTGAGGTTGTGATCATCTTGTTGCCGTTGAAGGAGAGGACTCCGAACTTGCCAAAGGTACCAAGTACCTGACCGTTGAAGCGTGAGCCCATACCTTCGGCGGCATCTTCGACAACAGGAATGCCGTACTTGTCCGCAATGGCCATAATCTCATCAATCTTGTAGGGCATACCATAGAGGGCAACGGGCACGATAGCCTTAGGATATTTGCCAGTCTTCTCCTTACGATCGAGGATAGCCTTTTCAAGAAGCTGCGGATCCATGTTCCAGGTCTCAGCCTCCGAGTCTATGAAGACGGGTGTAGCACCAAGATAGGTGATGGGGTGTGAGCTTGCACAGAAAGTGAACGACTGCACGCACACCTCATCGCCAGGACCCACGCCACAGGCGAGGAGAGCCAGATGTACGGCCGCTGTACCTGCCGAAAGACACACAACCTTTGTGTCCTTCAAGGCAGGATTGAGATTCCAAGCTGCTGCAGTAGCCTCTGGCCAACGAGAATCTTGATAAACGGCAGACTCTACATTGCCTGTTACGAACTTACGAAGATCTTCCTCGAAAGCGGTTACATTTGGACCCATGGGAACAACCCAATTAGTGTCAAAGGCTTCCTGAACATATTTCTGTTCAAGCCTATCCTCTGAAAGGTGCGCGAGGCACAAATAAATAGTCTTTCTTTCTTCTGACATAGTTGTATGATTTTTATTGTTTGTTTTCAATTTAAGCAATTTGTCGCTCAACAAGGATTCGAACCTTCTCAACACACGTTGAGTACCCAAAAAGAGCGTGAAACCATGAAATCATGGCTATTTTAAGCAGAACAAGCGGGAAATTAAGGATTTTAGCCACAAAAATACGTACCAAATGTGTACCAAATAAAATATTTCTCAATTTCAAGGCATTCCTATAGGTTGTATATCAGGGCGTTGAATCCATCTATCGTTGTCTGGGCAACATCAGGATATTTCATCTGATACTCATGGCGCATATCATCCTGCTTCTTCTCATCACGTGAGAAAATACGAATCTCACCTATGTCTGTACGAAGAAAACGATTCAAAACTGCGTTACCGAAGGAACCTGTTCCACCAGTAATCATAAGGGTTTTACCTGCAAAAATGCTCATAATTTTATTTTAGTTTAATTTGTATTTAATCTCTTCTAAAGATATCTCTTGTATATACTTTATCTTCCACGTCTTTCAAGCAATCATCAAAGCGGTTGGCGATGATGGCCTTACTTTGTGCCTTGAATTCAGCAAGATTGTTGACCACCTTGCTACCAAAGAATGTTGTGCCATCCTCAAGGGTTGGTTCGTAAATGATAACCTCTGCACCTTTTGCCTTGATGCGTTTCATAATGCCTTGAATAGCAGATTGACGGAAGTTGTCGGAGTTTGACTTCATAGTCAAACGGTATACACCGATTACACAATTGTTTGGTTCTGCTCCGTATTGATTATTGCTTGAATAATCGTACCATCCTGCCTTTCGAAGCACTGCATCCGCAATATAATCTTTGCGGGTGCGGTTGGACTCCACGATGGCGGTCATCATGTTCTGCGGCACGTCCTGGTAGTTGGCCAGCAGCTGCTTGGTGTCCTTGGGCAGGCAGTAGCCGCCGTAGCCGAACGAGGGGTTGTTGTAGTGGCTGCCGATGCGGGGGTCCAGACCTACGCCCTCAATGATGGCTTTTGAGTCGATACCTTTCACTTCTGCGTAAGTATCAAGTTCATTGAAGTAGCTCACGCGGAGGGCGAGGTAGGTGTTGGCAAAGAGCTTCACGGCCTCGGCTTCCTTCATGCCCATGAAGAGGGTGTCTACATCGGACTTGAGCGCGCCTTCCTGGAGGAGGGCGGCAAAGGTGCGGGCGGCATCTTTGAGCATCTCCACATCGGTGACCGACTCGATAGCGCGGTTCTCATCGGCAAAGTCGGGATGCGACATGATCTTGGGGTAGCCCACGATGATGCGGCTGGGATAGAGGTTGTCGTAGAGGGCTTTGCTCTCGCGCAGGAACTCGGGCGAGAAGAGCAGGTTCAGTTTCTTCACGCCGCGCTGGGCGTACTTCAGGTAGAGGCTGCGGGTATAGCCTACGGGGATGGTGGACTTGATGACCATGACGGCATCGGGATTGACCTCCAGCACCAGGTCGATGACTTCCTCGACATGGCTGGTGTCAAAATAGTTCTTTATGGGGTCGTAGTTGGTCGGGGCGGCGATGACCACGAAGTCGGCGTCGGCATAGGCCTGACGGCCGTCGAGAGTGGCGGTGAGCTGCAGCGGCTTCTCGGCCAGATAGCGCTCGATATAGTCGTCCTGGATGGGTGATATACGGTTGTTGATCTTCTCCACCTTCTCGGGTATCACGTCTACTGCCGTGACACGGTGGTGCTGCGAAAGCAGCGTGGCTATACTCAGGCCGACGTAGCCGGTACCGGCAACGGCGACACGTATGTCTGCAAAATTACGCATATATTAATGTGAAATAAAAGTTTTATGGGTTGGATTTACTCAGGCGTGTTTATCACATTATTATATAATATAAGGTATACTTGCTTTGCCCCACCTTAATCAAACACATAGCCATAGTTGGTGCGTAGCTCTTCGTACTCGGCTTCATAGCGCTGGCGCTGGTCTTCATCCTTGAAGGTGGAGGCGATGCGGGCTATCTCCTGCATAACCTTGCGGCCAGCGTCGATGATGGGCTGGAGGTCGTCTTTGACGTAGTCGAGAAAGGGGGCATAGTAGTAGCCAATCTCTTCTATCATGAAATAGAAGGTGGAGAAGGCGTCCTTGATGTCAAGGCGCTTGCTGAGCACATCGGCGTGGGTCTGACGGAGGAGCATCTTGATGTTCTCGGTCTGTGCCGCCACCTCTTGGGCGGTCTTCACCTGATGGAAGAAGCTGTCGATAAAGGCATGACGCTCATGGAGATTGCGTTTGTAGAAGGTGGCGCGGCTCTTGGCGTCACCGTTTTTGTCTACTTCCTCGAAACGCTCGGCGTGGACATTGGATATGGCCACAGCCATGCCGCCGACATCCATCACCAACCTGCGGTCGCGGGCAATGCGGATGACATAGCCTTCAAGGCCGGCATAGTCGCCAGAGACAATGCGCAGCAGGGTGCGGTTCTGGGCGTAATAGACAAAAGGACGGAGGAGAAAGCGCAGCCTGTCGGGCTCGGTTTCAGAGACGCGCATGAAAGGCTCCATCTGGTTGCAAGGAATGGTAGCTACGCGGCCAGTGCTGCAGTTCTTGCACAACTTGTGCAGGGGCAGATGCTCGTCTAGATAGGCCTGGAGCTGACGGGGAGAACCTTGGAGGAAAATGAGTCCGCTCACCGAGGGTGCCTCGACCTGACGCATACCACCATGGTTGCTGCGACGGGGCAGATATTTGATAGTCTTGTGAACGAAATGAGGGATGCCGTCTTGCTGGAGCTGCTGTTCGATGGATTTGACCTTGCGGTTGTGAACAAAAAGGTAGCTCCATGACGTGCAAGTCGTGTCTGTCGCATCTTTCTTGCGACGCGAGCCGACGGTTGTTGGTTTCACTTCGGCGCATTTCTTCATTGCTGGGCCAGATGGTGTTTCTGGCTCAGAAAGGTGGGTGCCCTCTGGAAACGCGGTGCTTTCAAGTGGTTGAAGGCGCTTGGTTTCGTCGGCTGTAGATGGAGAACTCGTGCAATCCTGCTTCATAAACTCTCTTCTACTTTATGTCTGCTTGGATGGTCATCATCACCTGGGATGAAAGGGCCAAATCTGCTAAGACATTGTGCATAAAATCATTCTGTAGATATATCGCCAGTGGAGATAAAGTTGGCTAATCGTCTTAAGTCTGCGGAACTTACCCGCACAGCATACTCACCTCTTTAGCGGCGTTGTATCTTTGTCTTCTTAGCTGGTCTTCTTATGGTAAGACCCACACTCTGGAGTAAGATTATGATTATCAATGCGGAGATTAAAGGGCAACTTGGTTTTTGCTAAACATTTGCGCAGATAAAATGAGATTAATCAAAAATTTTCTAAAGAAAATGATAAAAAATGCAATAAAAGCCGTAACTTTGTACACAATGACAGGTCTTACCATAAGAAGACCCACTATCAGCAAAAACCGGCATCTGCTGGTTTTCTTCAATTATACTCCCATGTTTTCCTTTCAGCGACAGACGGATGCAGATGTCCGCCCACTCCCTTACGACCGTAGAAGCCACAACGCAAATGCACCCCTCGCACATAACATCCCTGTTCTTCGACCTGTCAACCGTCTCCCCTACTCTGCTGACCATCTTTACGACGCTGGAGGGTACCTCGGCGACGCTGGAGGGTACCTCCACGCAGCTGCTGACCACCTTTGGCGACACGCGTCGAACGAAACGGAAGCACGTAACGGCCGTCACGCGCCAGCAAATGCAGTCTACAAGTCCATAAGCTGGACTGCAAACAGGATCAAGATTATCATTAAGCGAATAAAGCGGCTATATAAAAAAGATATAGCCGACACTGGTCGCCACCAGTAAGGATATAAAAAGATAAAAAGCCATGGCTGCTTCTGAAGGCTTTGCCTTGGCACTGACAGCGGCGATGACTGTCTGGAAACAAGGTTGCCATTTTGCCGATATATCAGCCTCCCTTCTGCCGATAGTTGATGGGCGACATGCCCACCTGCTTCTTGAAGAAAGTGCCGAAGGCTGAGGCGTTGGGGAAGTTGAGAATGTCGGCGATTTCCTTGATGCTCTTGTCGGTGGTGGTTATCAGCGAAACCGCCTTCTTGGTAATAGCCTTGAACACGAGCTGCTGCACGGTATTGCCTGACACCGACTTGACGAGCATGGTAAGGTATTTGGGGGACAGACAGAGCCTATCGGCATAGTATCTCACTCCCCTCTCCTCGGCATAATGGCTGTCGATGAGCTGCATGAGGCGCATATAGGTCTCGAGCTTGCGGCTGGGCTCGTTGTCGCCATCGGTAGAAAGGGCGCGGAAGATGCTGCACAGCCTGTAGGTAAGCGAGAGCAGAAGCAGGCGACGCTCGTTGAGGGCAAACACATTGGCATCGCCATTGCCCGCAGCCAGAAGTTGGGAGTAGTGGGTCAGCTCGTCTTCATGTCCGGTGTGCATCACGCGGCAAGGCTTGGGGTTGACAAACTCCATGAACTTCATGCCCACCACCGTGTTGCCGAGGATGTCGCGGATGGAGTCGACGCGATAGAGGATGATGACCACGGAGCAGTCGGTGCTGTGGCGGGTCACGGTGAAGCTGACGCCGTGGGAGAGGAAGGCCGTCTCGCCCGTAGCCACCTGGTACTCCACCCCTTCGCAAGTGAAGGAGAAGCTGCCCGAAGTACATACGATAATGCCGACATCGGTCACGTGGAAGCGGTCGAAGAAGGCTTGTGGGAAGGAAGTGATATTGCCGCAGGAGCAACAGATGTCTTCATTGTTGGCCATCTGCTGTTCGAGGAGCGTGATGTTGTTGTCGTTCTGCATAGGTGTGCGGTTGTCGGCGACGAAGATAGCAAAAATATCCAACACGACAAAAGAGAAAGCAACATTTGTAACAAATCGCGCTACAAATGTTGCTTTCACCGCGTCTTATGTATAGATGCCAGAGTGGCAGACTGTCTAATAATTGACAAACCACTCACGCGTATCCTTGGATATGTCGCGCTTGGGCCAAGGCACCACGAGCATCAGTCCGGCAAAGATGATACAGGCATAGATGGTCCATCCCGATATCTCCTTGATGGCGGAGATGGTGGCCTGCACCTGCACCTTGCCCTTGGTTGAGATGGCTGCCATGTGTTGTGCCTCGGTCTCGCTCTTGCCCTGATACAGCATTCCGCGGACTGTTTGGTCGTAGGTCATGGCTGTGGCTGCATCGGTGCGGTCGTAGTCATGGGCATAGCGGGTAATGTAATACTGCTGGCGATACTGAAAGAGGTTCTGGTAGAGAGCCGAACCTATGCCAGGGGCTATCACCATACGCACGGTGAGCATGATGCACACCCAGGTGGACAGTAGCTTATAGGGCATGCGCTGGTTGGCGTAGACGGCGATGAGCGAATAGAGCAGCATCATACCCGTGGCACGGATGACGACGGGCCACTTCATGCGCTCGAGCATGCCGTCGGTCTGCACCTCAAAGTACATGAACAGCGAGGCTGCCCCAATCAGTATGAAGCCGAGGGCGAAGAACCACTTGAAGTGCACGCCCTTGTTGTTGAGCAGCAGGATAGAGACGAGGCCGATGAAATAGCCCAACAAAACCCAGTTGCCGAGGGCTGCCACCTGTATCTGGTCGGTCTTCATGCCCACACCCACAAAGATGTTGACCAGCATGGAGCTGGAGTTGCATATCATCAGTGCGATGAAAAGCAGTATGCCGCCCTGGATGCTGCGCGAGCGAAACGCCTTGAGCATGAAGTAAGGCGAGCGCCGCGTCTTCTCGAGATAGACAAAGAGCAGGGTCGACACCACGCAAATCACCGTGGCCCAGCAGATGGAGGCGTCGTCGTACCAGTCGTAGACCTTGCCATATACCATAATATATATAAAGGAACAGCACATGAGGCAGAACACCACCACATTGCCAAACTTGGAAAACGACAAGGGCGACCGCTTGGTGGGATAAGGGTTGTAGGGCATGCACACCAGAGTGATGAGCAACGCCACGAGGATGGAGCCCAACATGGCATAATAGACCATCTGCCAATGGTAATTGTAGGCAAACCACGCCGTAAGCCACGTACCTATCTGTCCGAGCAGCATGAAGAAGAAGTAGATGATGGGCTGGCTCGCTTTCTTCTCGGTATCGAGCGCATCCCAGCCAGCCTCATCGCTCGGCTCGTTGCCTGGCGATACATTGCGCGTGGCCTCGATACCAAACCCATACTTGATGAGGGTGAATAGGTTGCACATGAGCAGCGTCTGTCTCACAAATCCCATGATAAGGCTGTTGAGAGCCAAAATGAACAGGCTGTCGGTGTTGGCACAGATGTAGCTCTGCACCGCCAGAATCGAGAAGCCCACGAGGCTCATCATCTTCTGGCGTCGCACGCAGACCAGCTGGTAGAAGAACGGCGAGAACGCCGCCATGCCTATCGACGTGACAAAGCTGATGAAGGCGATGTGTTCTGACTGGATGCCAAGCCCACCCACCATCTCACTGCTATTGACGGAGTAAGCACCGCTGACCGTCATGATAGGTATGAAAAGTATGACGAGAAAGGCTATGCCAAGGGGCTTTGGCACCCAGTTGTAGAACGGAAAATTCTTCGGCAAATGCGCGGGCACTGCCGTGTATATCTCTGCTTGTGTCATTTCTTGAGTTGAGCCTTAACTACGACCATCATTCCTGCAGCCAGCTTGTCGTTGTCGGCCTTGGATATTCCCTCGAACTCTATCCTGACGGGCACACGCTGCTGAATCTTGACAAAGTTGCCGGCAGAGTTGTCGGTGGGCACGAGAGAGTACTTGGAACCTGTGGCGCCGGATATGGCGGTAATGCGGCCCTCAAACTCCTTGCCATCAAAGGCGTCGACGGTCATGGTGACCTTCTGGCCCACATAGAGCTTCTCCACCTGGGTCTCCTTGTAGTTAGCGATGACCCACTTCTGGGTGTCGGGCATGATGTAGGTGATGGTCTGGCCGGCATTGACCGCCTGTCCGTCTTCGAGCGAACGACGGCCGAGTTTGCCATCGCAGGGAGCGGTCACCACGCAATAAGAGAGGTTGAGCTTGGCCATCTCCAGGGCAGCCTCGGCACGCTCGATGGCTGCGGCGGTATTCTTCTTGCGTGTCTGCACCTCGTTCACACCCGAGTAGGCAGCCTTCTGCTGTCGGCGGGTGGCATCGAGCTTCTTCTTGGTGGCATTATACTCGGTCTCAATCTGCTCGAGCTGGATGGGGGTGGCGGCATTGCGGGCCACGAGGTTCTGATAGCGCTGGCGGTCTTTCTCCAGTTTGGCAAGACGTATCTCTATCTCGGCTATCGAAGCCTCGTAGACGGTGGCAGAGGTCTGGGTGGTCTGGAGCGAAGCGTCAACCACATTGGCACCTGCCATGGCATCCTTGAGGGCAGCCTCGGCTTCCATCACGCGGATGCGGTATTCACGGTCGTCGAGCACCAGAAGGGTGTCGCCCTTCTTCACATCCTGATGCTCCTTGAAATAAATCTTCTTGATATATCCCGAAGCGCGCAAGTTGACGGGCGAGATATATTGCTCGACCTGTGCGTCATCGCTCTTCTCATTAGATTTGTAGTCCATAAACATACAGCCAATCTTCACGATGCCCCATACGAGGATGGCCACACCGATAAGGCTTACAAGCAGCTGGCGTATGCGCTGGCGCTTGAGCTGGGCGGCGGTAACTTCGTGGGTAGACTGGTTGGGGGTGTCGTTGCTGGTATTGTTGTTGGTGGGGTTATTGCTTGTTTCCATTTCTATGTTGTTGTTTGTAAGTTTCTATTATTTGATGAGTTTGTCCAGCTGGCCGGTAAGTTTGAGCAGGGTCAGGTTGGACACCTGGTAGTTGAAGTGGGCAGTGAGATAGTTGTTCTGGGCGTCGCTCATGCTCATCTCGTCCTGCAGCACCTCGGTCATCGAGGTTATGCCCTCACGGTATCTGTCGCTTGTGACCTTATATACCTCCTCGGCAAGCAGGTAGTTGTCGCGCTGCTTGCTGAAGTTGCGCTTGTTGTTGGCCAGGTCGTTGACGGCGTTGGCATACTGGGTCTGCATACCCTTCAGTGCATTCTCGTAGGAGAGTCGGGCATTGTCGATATCCACCTGGGCCTTACGTATCTTCGACCGCTTCTCAAAACCGTCGAACACGGGGATGCGCAGCGACACACCTATGCCGTTGGACTTGTACCAATGGTTGGACTCTCCGGCATGAAACCAATTCCTGATGTTGTCGGTAAAGGCTGCGTAGGTCCAGTTGCCCGTGAGGGCAACCGTTGGGAGATATCCGTCTTTGGCAAGTTTCTTCTTCTGTTCGGCGAGAGTGCGCTGGGTCTGCAGCAGCTGGAGCTCATAGAGGTTCTCGTTGAGTCCGGTGAGCGACGCCATGTCTATCTGTTCGATGTCGGCTTTCTCTACGGCAATGGTCTTGTCGGCGGGATAGTCGATGACATATTTCAGCATGTTATACTGCTGGGTGAGCATGGCCTTGGCATTGTCATACTGCACGCTGAGGTTCTCGAGATTGACATTGACACGCTTCACGTCGACGCCGAGCGCCATGTCGTTGTCATGGAAGGCCTGGGTGATGTCGCGCAGTTCCTCCAGGCGCTTGATGTTGTCCTTGATAATGGCTATCTGCTCTTCGGTATTCTGGGCGAGATAGTACATCTTGCTAATCTGCACTATCAGGTCTTCCTTGGCCTTGGCGTAAGAGAGCGTGTTGAGGTGGTCGAGGGTCTTGGCAATGTCGAGGGCAGTAAGTGCCGTCTGGCTGTAGAGCGGCATCTGCAGCTGGATGCTTGCCGACGAATTGTACTGCAACGTCTTGGTAACATTGTATGGCTTGCCATAAGCGCTACCGTCGGTCACCGATACTGGGGGAGTGAAATTGTCGTTGAGTCCGGCGCCGATATTAATCTGGGGCAACAGACGGGCACGGTTTTCACTGACATCGTGCTTGCCCTTAAGCACATTGCCTTCATAAGTCTTCAGATTTAGATTTCGCTCAATGCCCATCTGCAGGCATTGACCCAGAGACAGCGTCTCCTGCGCCATGGCATGGCACAAGAGAAGTGTCAAGGAAAATGTGAACAATATTCTTTTCATACCTAACTTTGATAATTCGGCTGCAAAGTTACTGATTAATTATCGCTTAGGTATATTCATAAAATATCACAAGTTGTTCACATTTTCCCTTTATCCATGTTTCTATGATGGTTGCTTGCAATTATGACTATAACAGCTCATCAATACCCATAATTGCGCAGGAACTGTCTGGCCATAGAGTCGCCGTTGGCTGCTGCCTTACGCATGAACTCGAGTCCGGTTGCTTTGATTTTCATACCGCCTCGCCCCTCGTAGAGCATATATCCAAACAGGGCGTCTGCGACGGTATGGTGGCTGTCGACCACTCTATCGAGCAACTGGCGTGCCTGGTAGTCATCGGCGTTGGAGTGGTTTTGAAGCAACAGATGGGCGAGATTGCAGGAAGCCTGGGCAAAATCGGCCGACATGCAGCCTTCGCTTTCGACGCGCTCTTCCTCCAAAGCCACGTATCGCTCGTAATAATCGCGTGCCGCATCTTTGTTTACTCGCCCATAGTCGGGGTAATAATACATATTGCCAAGCCAGTAGAGAGGTTCGGCGTCGCCACCCTCTTCGCTCTCCTTCAAGAGCATAAAGGCTTGGTTGAAGTCGCTTTCCACCACATCGCCATCAATGAGAAAACGGGCTTTGTAGTACATACCCATCGGGAAGCCCTCGTCGGCAGCTTGACTATAATATTCATACGCCTTGCGGCCATACCATTTTCTGCTGCGGTGTCTCTGAACGTGCTTCAAGTCATAGTCATCATAGCAGGTATAGCAAGCACTGTACAACTCAGCCAGTTTCATATAACTGTCGTCACAATAGGCATCAAAGTCATCGCCAATATCTATCAGGTAATCGTGGGCAAGGCGGAAATTGTGGTGGGGAGACTGAGCGTCGCTGCCGTCGCCATCCTTGTAGCATACCCAAGCGAGATAGAGCAGCAGGTCTTCATGACAAGAGGATGGCTGGGCGCCGCCGTCAATCTCCTGGAAATAGCCGTCCAGCAGTTCTCGTGCCAGTTCATAGTCCTCGTCGTTGACAAGGTCATGCGCCATCGCCTCAACATCATACTCTTCAGAAGAGAAGTCTTCATCTATACAGGTCGGCATATTATCCAGCATAAACTGCACCTTGTCTTCACGCTCCACTTCGGGATAGAGTTCATAGAGTTTGCCCTTGGCTCTTGGCTCGCCCGTCTCATGGGCTTGGAGGAGCCATGCCAGGGCGCTGGCATCGTCGTGCTTGCATCCCTTGCCTTCGGCGTAACGGATGCCTACAGTAAACATGCACTTGGCGTTGCCCTGCTCAGCCCCACGGAGATAAGAGGCAAAGGCTTCGGAATAGAGTTTCTGCTCATCCAGAGCGACTCCACGACCATACCAGGCCGCAACAAGGCCATGAGAGGCTGCAGCATCAAACCACAAGACCGCCTTCTTGGCATCGTGCTCACAGTTGTCTACGCCTTTCAGGTAAGCCCATGCACGCTTGTTCATCTCTGCGGCGGTCATGCCAGCCGACAGCTCGCACACTTCATCCTCGGGGAAATACTGAGCCATGCGCTTCTTGGCACGCTCGTCTCCCGCATCGTGGGCCATACGCAGATAGCGACGCGCACCGGCATCGTCCTTGGAGGCGCCCAATCCTTTGTGCAGATTGGTGGCAATATTCAACATGGCTGTGGTGCAACCCTGGTTGGCACTCAGGATATAGCAATTGTTGGCAGACGCATAGTCACCTTGCTTCTCGAAACACCAGCCAAGATTACTGCGTGCCGCAGCATCGCCACGCTCGGCGGCAGCACGCAGGCATCGCATGGCGAGCGCAAGGTTCTGCTGAAATCCCTCTTTGCCACACAGCCAGTTGTAACCACGCTGGGCCATACGGGCGGTGGTAAAGCCTTGCCACTCGTCATCCCTGATGGGACCGAACCACTCGTCCAGTCTCTGCTTAGCTCCCTCATGTCCTCGGTCGGCATACACCTTGGTCAATCGGTAACAGCGGTCGAGCAGCAGTGGATTGGTCTTGACTTCGTCATACAACAGGGAGGCCAAGGCGTAGGCAGCGTCGGGATTGCCGTGTTCGGTAGATTTCTCCAGCCAGTGGCGCGACTCAGCCTTGTCCTCAGCGCATCCATGGCCAGTATCAAGGAAGAGTGCGTAACGGTACATGCTTTGCGAATTGCCCTTCTCGGCACCATGGCGGGCCAGTTCGCAACAACGCCTCTCATTGCCGGATGCTTCGTTGTCATGGATATAACAAGCCAAAAGGCCGTAGAAATCACCCACATCAGGGCATTTGCTCCACGCCTTTTCATACAATCTCACGGCATCGTCATAGTTTCCAGCCTTATACAGCTGTTCGGCTTCGTCATAGACCCTCTTGGCTTCCATGCCAACATCCTCGCTACCGCGTTTCAAAAAGTCTAATAGGCCCATAGTAATAGTATATCTAATATCATTTGCACTATATATATAATAATAGGTGTCGGCCAAACGAGCGACCATCAGCAGACTAATACACCAAATGCAAATGTAGGGATTTATCTCGGCATAACAAGCGTTCAGCCCCATCTTTTTTTACGAAATAATTTCTACCACAGGGAATTGGTATATAGAAGGCTCCGTAGTAACACCATCATGGTTCTATAGCCAAGCCAGGAGCTTCGTTATAATAGATATCTTCCTTGGGGACAAATGAATGTGTCCATTCTTGGAATAAAAAGTCATTCTGCTTTCTTATACCTTGCCCAATGTCATCTCCATTTTTTAGCGTTCAAGGATAATATAACATCCAAAAGTCGCCTCATTCTATTGTCATTCACATTATTTAACCACAAAGACGCCGTTTTTATAAAATATGTAAGTAATTTAGGCACAAATTGATATTCATAGGAAAATCTTGATTCAAGATTAAAACAACTAATACGTTTAATCGGAAGTGATTTACACCAAATAGTCAAACAAGTAAACAAAACTACCTTTCCGGGACTAACATTATATTGTTACCATATTTTATGCCAATCAATAAAAACGCCATAATAAGATATAAGATTCTGGACGAGTTACTAAGTAGCCGATACCATAATTATTCTCTCGACGATTTAACAGAGGAAGTTAATCGTCGTCTTGGAGAGATGCAGATTAATCCTGATGAGGATAATATAGGAAGGCGTACCATCGAGAAAGATATTCATTTTCTTGAAAAGGAAGATCCTTTCTGGGCAGATATCGAAAGATATAGCGTTGATAGTTATGACTATAACAAACAAAGATATTATTGTAAACGCTGTCTTAGATATGCCGACCCTTCATTCTCCATTTTCAAGAAAGAACTAACCACAGATGAAAAGTATCTATTGAGAGAATTGTTCTCACTACTTGGACAATTTGATGGTTTGCCGAAACTTGATGGTCTTGAAAGATTGCGACTGAGTTTAGATCCACATGCTCTGCATAAACCTATTCTTTCTTTGACGAAAAATCCAATAGAGAACACTAACTGTTTAGGATTGCTATTTACTGCAATCTCCCAAAAACAAGTTATTGAACTTCACTATAGAAAATTTGATGAACCAGAAAAGAGTATTGTTTATAGACTTTATCCTTATCTTTTAAGAGAGTATGAAGGACGTTGGTATCTCTACGCAGGAAGAGTAGAGAACGATAAAATCAAATGTTTCCCATTGGATAGGACGATACATATCAACCCAATACCTTCTATGAAATACAAGAATTATCCAGGGGATATTAATGAGATTTTTGAGGATATAATAGGTGTTTCCTATTATTATGAAGATACGACTGTTCACAAGATTACATTCTGGGTAAGCGACTATTCAAAGAATTATGTACTAACCAAACCGTTGCACGAATCACAACGTACACTCAACATACAGACCTGTGATGAATTGCATAAGCAGTATCCATCTCTTCAGAGAGGACAGTTCTTTAGGATTGACTGCAGGAGGAACTATGAATTGATACGTGAACTTTGTTCCTTTGGTCAGCATCTGCTTGTTTTGGAACCATCCTGCATCCAGGACGAAATCTTTGAGCGAATAAAGGCTATAAATGAAGATTATTCAAAACTGCGAACTAAACGTTCGTAACCTAAACATAATTTTGCACTCTAAACGTATTAATAATTAATTTCTATCGTTATGAACATTTCACAATCACAATTAACTCAAATAGAACAAGACTTTATCAGACTTGTTCTTGACTTTCATTTTGACTTAGGGCATCATAGTCCTATTTGTCTTAATGATATTAATTCGCAGATTGATTTATCCCCTATTATGTCTGCTGAATATTATACAGAAACATTTGATACGAATTAGCTTCATAACATCAGACAAAAACAGGAAAGCCAGTTGTCTGTTTATAGAAGTTTCGAGAGTAGAGAATGAAATGAATAGATAAGCACCTGGGGATGTAGCGCAAATCATTTATAAAGAATTTCTATAACAATTTAAGAATATGATAACAAGAAAAGAAGAAATCCAGACTAGGATTGAAGAGATTTTAAAATCTCATGAGAGTGTTTTTAATGACCTCATTGATGGGTATAGGGTTGTAATTACGCTAATTAAAGATAACCCTATTCGGGTTGAAGTAACTAAGCAGATAAACATTGAAGGCAGGAAATCTGGCATCAGAATAACCCATGATGGTCAAACTGACGAATTCTCGTCCCAAAAAGCCCTTTTGTATGCTATTGAGCAAATTGGTTGTGAACGTTTCTTTAATGCTCAAAAAAGAAGCAAAGTTATCTCCAAAGAAAGGCCAGCAAATGTAAAGGACAATCAAATTGTTGAGATGAAGGATGATAGTGGTCACTGGTATGTATATGTTCATTCAGGTATAGCCCAGCGTGTGACTTTTCTAAACAACATATTCAAAGCTCTGAATTTGGATTGGACGGCAGAAAGAAACTAATTGATAGAATATTATGAAATGGATTAAAAAAGATTTGAAAGAAATTATTGAGAAGTACTTAGAAGGCAATGTTTTTCATAAGCCCTTGATGATTATTGTTAGAACTAATCATGGAAGTTCTAATCCGATAGTGGATGACTGTCATGATTGGATGGTCGAGGATCTTAAAGCATTTTGGTTTCAAGAGTCTCCAACGTATGGCCTTGGCTATTTAAGTAACTATAAGATTGAAAGAATAGCAGACCACCCAGATATTCAAATACCTATTTATTCAGATGCATATAAAGCTGAAGTTCTATTATATCACAGATGGTTATCTCAATTAGAGCCGCAGCATTTGGAATATGTGGTTGCAATAAGTAGAACGCTTCAAAAGCCAACTATTTGTCTAATAAATGATTATATATATGATGCCTGTGGGAAAGAAAAACAGAAATTGTCTGATTTTAACGTGATATTCTACAATGGCGATATGAGTATAACGGATTGGAGAGATTGGCTGGATTTTATTAGTTCAAAAAAAGAGCTTCTCCCAGAGATTGAAGAATTTGTAAAAAATGAGCTTGAAACCGTCAATGATTCAAAACAATCAATAGAAAGATGCCCTTGGCTTATTACTTCAAGTCTTTTTCCGAGGATATAAGTAAAAATAAACGCTAATTTTAAATATTGCTGTCCGCTAAAACTTTTTTTGAGCATAAAAAATTAGGGCTGGATTCCTCGCTTGGAATTCAGCCCTTTTAGTTACCTTTGTTTCTTGTTGTAAATTTCAATTCAAGTAACTATGAACAAAGGTAAACATTTTATCGGACAGCCGATGTATGGTCAGCTAATAAATTTGCTCAACAAGGAACAAATTCTCAAATTCAGCCGTGAGCATAATGGTGAACGCTACATAAAGCGCTTTGATGCCTACCAGCATATGGCAATAATGCTTTACGCTGTCATCAGAAAATTCGACACATTGCGCGAGATTACAGATTCCATGTTTCCTGAAGCGCGCAAACTCGCCCATTTGGGCATAAGGACGATGGCAAGGCGCAGCACTTTGTCTGATGCCAACGCCCGCAGGCCTGAGGCCGTGTTTGAGGCCACGTACCGTAGCCTGTAGACGAACTTTCCTCGGACAGCCGAAAACGGCGGATGCCCGCATGGTTCAACCGCCTGCAGATTATCGACTCCACGACAATAAGCCTTTTTTCCAACCTCATTTTCAAAGGCGTAGGCAGGCATCCCAAGACCGGGAAAAAGAAGGGTGGTATAAAAGTGCACACCAATATCCACGCCAACGAGTTCGTGCCGTCTGACATCAAGTTCACGTCAGCCGCAACCAATGACAGCTTTATGCTGAAGCCCGCGAATTATAACGATGGAGATATCATTGCCATGGACAGGGCCAACATAGACTATGCCAGGTTTGAGGAACTGACCAATCGTGGCGTCACATACGTGACAAAGATGAAGAAGAATCTTGTATATGATACTCTTTCTGACACAATGTACATGTTGCCGTGTGGCCTCATGGAGTGTAGAGTCCAGGTCGTGGAGTTCAGGAAACATATAAAGGGCGGAGAGAATATTAAACACAAGGCCCGTATTGTCACCTATGTCGATCCTGCGAAGAAAAAGGCGAAAGTCATATCGTTGCTCACCAACGACATGACCATGGAGGTGGAAGACATCATCGACATATACCGCCAAAGATGGGAAATAGAGTTGCTGTTCAAGCAGTTGAAACAAAATTTCCCGCTTAAATACTTCTATGGGGAGAGCGCCAACGCCATCAAGATACAGATTTGGGTCACCCTAATAGCCAATCTCCTTCTGATGGTCATAAAAAAGCGCATCAAACGCTCTTGGAGCTTTTCTGGATTGGCATCAATGGTAAGAATCATGCTCATGTATTATGTGAACTGCTATACTTTCCTTGAGGAACCAGAAAAAGACTGGGCAAAAATGGTTCAGGAGGATAAGGAAATACCTCCTGAACCAAGCCTTTTTGATTAGAGTGGGGGCTTACTTTTTGATAAAACAAGCTCGAATTCCCATTTTCAGAGGACTTCGGGCGAGGGATTTGTGCTCTTTAGAGTTTTAGCGGACAGCAATAAATTTTAAAATATTCGAACACAAGTACGGGGCACTTTCTTCTTTCCCAAGAGAAAAGATCATTGGTGCTGGCTGGAGTATAGATAGCAAAGATACAGGAGAAAGAATTGCAGATTTTATTGAGAAAAAAAATCCGCGACCAACCAGAACACCTAAATATTGTTAACTGCTGATGATAATCGTAGGGTGCGCAACGCAGCTTCACACCCTACGATTATCTTGCATCAGAAATTGCAAAATACAATGTATTTCATTGTCCGCTTAGTTTTTCCTGAAACTACGAACCAAAAATTCGTAGTTCTTTAATAACTTTGCACCATCAAACAATAAAAATCACAATAAAAAAACTATCGGTATGGGAATAATTGATAATGCAGTAGCAGGAGCTTTGGGCTATGCTATCAGCGAGATGAGTAAGAGTCATTCATTACGAGATGTAATTGACCAGAGAATTAACCGCTCAAAGCAGAAGGTCACACTTGAAGATTTGATAGACGACTATGCCAGACAGCATGGGGTTTATACCCATGATAATGAGCTAGCCCATCGCCTCCATCAGATAGCTGCACGCTACGAGGAGTACAACTATAAGAATATTTACGATTGGAGATAAAATGCTTTATAGCTATGGGTAGTATCTTGAAAATATTATTCTGCATTCTGCTGGCATTAATTATACTAGTAATAGCGATTCCCCTGTTGTGGCTAGTTATAAAAGAAGTTACAGGGTTGTTTGGAGGAACGTTTTCATCAATGGAAGGTGATATGGGGTACATCATCTTCACTATTGCCTGTATTATCTTTATTATATGGGCATTGGCCACCTGGAATAGTTAGATAATAAATTAAACTATTTGAAAAAGATTACATATATCGAACGACAGTATATGAAAAAAGATATTGATACATCCGTGTGCCATCCACATATTCGACAGATGAATGCAGTGGGAGCTGATGAATTAAAAAAAGCTGTCTATGCCTATTGTTGTAATGTGGAGGAAGAAGACATTCAAAAATACGATGAAAATGCTATCTTTCCTGAACTTCTACCAGTTTGGCAGGCTTTCAAGAAGAATGATTTTGACTTCTATAAGTTCATGCTGGAGAAAGATTATGAATTGATAGAAGACGAAGATATGCGTGTGGAGGTACTTATGTGCACTTGCTTCCTGCTATTGAATCTTCCAATAGGAAGATTTGCTATAGACTGGCTAAATGGTTATCTCGATTTTTTCGAAAGGAGCAATAGTTTAAAATGTTCCGATGTCGGATGGCTTGGCGACAATGTTATTACTGATACTGATATTCTTTATCATCTTTATTTCTGTTCAACAGAGGAAGAAATTTGGAAGATAATGGCATGTGGAATTGGGGACATTGAGAGTTTATACAAATGGTATAGCGGAAGAGTTCCTTGCCCTATCCTTAAAGCTGCAACAGGCCTACCATGCTACTATGAGAAAGATGAAACGAAAGCAAAGGCATTTCTTGATTACTTGCTAAGTTCAACTACTGAGAGTGTACGAAATAAGGCGACTTACCTGAAGAAATCGATTGATAACAATTCTTTATAACAATGCCGATGAGATACCTATTATATATTTTATGTATTATCATTTGGACTGGATGTAGTTATCATAATAATGGAATGAACCAGCCTTTAATGATGTTGTGTGTGATGGAATTCCTCCAAAAGCTTATTCTATGGCAGAGAATGAAGACTGGAAGATTTTTCTGAATGACGAAGCAATTGGAGATAGCATTGAAGGGGTTGGGGCCGTCAAACAAGTATCATTATGGACTTATAATAAAAGAGAGAAGTCTGTAAAGAAATTATTGATGCCCCATCCTCATGCAGATGGTAGAAAGCTCTCGATAGAACATAGTTTTACCATTCCACTTGACTCAATACCGACGATTTCCAGGGTAACTATTCTTTCATGGAAAGGCGAACCGCTAAAACTATTAGTTGAGGGAAGTACAGATTTCCGAAATGTCACGAGCTTTGTTGTTGATGCTGAATCCGACCAGGCAATTTATTTGCCTACAAATAGAGGCTCAATTGGTATTAGTGAGGAAGATGGATTGCTAATAATGCAAACTTACGAATACTATAAAAACGGTGGACGCTATAACATCATTGAGGCGTTTAATCAGCAAGGCGATCGTATTGCATCAATGGATGCAAAAACAAGAAACAACTAAAACAGAAGATTATGGCAAACAAGGTTAAATTCAACGAATGTCTCTCCGTAATTCCAGATGCTCTCATATGGGCAGAAGATCAGGATGTAGAGGGGTTAAAAAAGTTCTTCATTGAGGATGCGCAAAAGCCACTTTATTGCATTGCCAGTGGTGGTTCTGTAAGTCCAATTGATTATGCTGCACTACTATATGAAAGCAAAAGAGGAATGGCTAAAGTACTCACGCCCCTCTCCATGGCATCAGTCTCAGATGAAGCTCTTCGGACTGCAAAGATATTGATTATGTGTAGTAGCGGAAAAGGATGTGACGAAAAATATGCAGCCAAACGAGCTTCAAAGACAAATCCCAGAAGCACTTGTGCCATTGTGAAAAATGTGGGTGATGAAAACGCTGTAGTGAATTATCTGAAGAAAGCAGATTCTCGATGGTTCGCTTATGATTGGCTTACACATGACAAATCTTTTATCGCAACGATTGATACTATCTGCAAATTTGGACTGATATATAATGCCTTCTCAGACACCAATAGTTTTCCTTTATTTCAACTAACAATTGATATAAGTCCTAAATATTGTTTTTATTACGGACCAAGGGTAGAGGGTAAGGTTCCAAAACTTCAGGACATAAAGAACTACATTGTTCTGTACAACGGGTGGAGTCGACCTGTAGCAGTCGATTTTGAATCGAAAATGGTGGAAAGTGGAATTGCAAGTGTGCAGCTATGTGATTTCCGCAATTTTTGTCACGGCAGGTTCATTTTCACATCAAAGCACATTGAAGACACTGCTTTGGTTTTATTCATAACACCTAGAGAACAGCAATTCGTCAAAGATTTGATTTGGGGCATTACATGGCGTGATAAGACCGATGTTTTTCCTAAGAATTTACCCATTCTCAAAGTAGAAACCGAATATGATTCTCCACTTGCTACTATTGACCTTCTTGTG
The DNA here is from genome assembly GCF_002251285.1 of Prevotella sp. P5-64. Taxonomy (NCBI): domain Bacteria; kingdom Pseudomonadati; phylum Bacteroidota; class Bacteroidia; order Bacteroidales; family Prevotellaceae; genus Prevotella; species Prevotella sp. P5-64. The sequence continues at coordinate 20,382 of NZ_NPJK01000061.1, read as the reverse complement.
AAGGCATATGTTTTGTTTGATGAAATCGCAAAGGTTAATAATGAAGAACCATGTTCGCCATCTAATCCTTGTAAGATAGATAAGAGGTTTCCGAAGAATACGCCATTTAAATAGTTAGGCTATTATATACAATTAGCCCTTTTTGCTTAAAACGGGAGGATGTGCAATTAACACATCCTCTTGTTTTATGAAGTGTAATGATTCATTAAAATCCTCTGGATACACCATCGAATAATCAATAATCTCTTGCAGTATATTCAGCCCCTCTTTTCTCATTTGGCATTTTCGCCCCTTTCATCCAATCAGAATAACTGATGGATTCCATCCAATCATTAAAATCTTTCTGTTACATTTAATCCTATGTTTATATTCTTTTTTCCATTCGTTATCAGTTGTGATTGCCATAATAGCATCTAAAAGGTGTAATAACGGTATGTTATTCTTCTACAATATCCTTAAAAAATAAATAGGGGTAAGAATAATCCCATGAAGCATCCAAAAGGCTATCATCATAGCTTGGTTCCTCTTCATAACTATAATATTGATATGCAGTTCCCTTTGGAACAAAAAGAACACAATCAGAGAAATATTCAGGCTGTTTGTCCATTGGAGTATCACCACAAAACCATTCCACTATATTTTTCGGAGGCGTATAATTCCTAAGATGAAGTTCTTTTAGTCCATCACCAATAAAAAAAGCCCCAAAACCAATTTTGCAGTCGGGATTCTTTATCATTATTTTCTTTATGGGGTTCGCGCAAAAAGCATATTCACCTATATAATTAACATGTTTAGGGATAACAACTTCATTAATGTTATTTCCAGCATAAGTACCGTCTTCGATTTTGGTTATACCCTTAGGGCATTTGAACAACTCAAGTCCCGTGTCGCCAAATGCATTGCTTCCAATTTCTTCAACACTTGAAGGTATGTCAATTTCTTCTATTTTACAATTACAATAGAATGCGTCATTGTCTATGCGTCGTATCCCATCTGGTATATTAATCTTATATTTGACGTTTTTCTCAAAACAATGAGACTCCACATCTTCATATGTGATTACTTCTGAATTTGAGAATAAAACAATATCCTTCACCCGTAGGGATGATTCTGCTTCTTGAGAGTGCTGGGAACTCAAGCCATCATAGTCTTGCTCGTTGTCTTCCATTTTTGTTCTTTCCTCTAAGAGCCTTTCAATTAATTCAATGCCAAGATTATTCAACGTATCACGAATTATAGATGTATCACTTCCCATCCAATCTATAACATTGTTTGAGATGCGAACATTATGCAGATTCTTACACCCATTAAATGCACATAATTCTATATCCTCTACTTTATCTCCAAATTCTACGACCTCTAAAGACACGCAATTCCTAAATGCATAAGCATCTATTTCACAAACATTTGGCAGATTAATATTATGAAGACTTACACACCCATCAAAAGCATGGTCTTCTACGCATTCTACATTATCTCCACACTTCATTACTTTTAATGAGACGCATTTGCCGAAGGCGCAAGACCCAATTGTTTTAACATTAGACAAATTGAAGGATTGAAGTTTCTTGCAACCTTTAAAAGCATGTGCAGAAATATTCTCTAAATCATTTCCTAATTGAATGTCATTTATAGACATGCAATTTCTGAATGCATAAGATCCGATATAAGTGACGCTCGGGAAATTGACATTTTTAAGATTTATACATCCGTCAAAAGCATGGTCTTCAATTCTATCAGTTTTGTTTCCAAGTTGGATTTCCACCAGTGATTTGCAAAATTGGAACATTCCATAAGGAACTATAGAATTCTGTTGGGGGAACTCAAATTTTGTCAAACTAGCACATCCTGCAAAAACCTTTTGACCAAAATCCATCTTATCTGGAATGTTTGTGATATCCGTAAGTGAAGAACAATTGAAGTATCTATTATTAGTTGATTATCAGTATTATACGCTCTAAACGGTAGAAAAGTGGCTATGTGGATTCTGTTTAGATACGAAAAGGTAATATTTAACGTATTTAACTTTTAGTTACACCAAAAACCAATGAAAAGGGATAGGATGAGGTGTTTCTACTGAAACCGCAGTATGAAAAGCAAAGGAGTCATACAGATTTTACTATGGTTCACGCATCTAAAAAATGGTATACATATAACTTTGCAACCGAGTTGCAAAGTTTATTTGCTATCTTTGCAGCCAAATTGAAAATATAATGAAGCAGAAGCTCTACATAACTATTTTGGCTTTGACAACAATTGTTTTGTTGGCATTGTCGTTTATACCGCACCATCATCACGAAAGTGCGGTATGTACCGTTGTGGAGCATTGCAATAGCGACAACGCTGACAATGACAAACATACGTCACATAAGGACGATGGAACAAAGTGCTTCGAACAAGGCAGTTGGGATGTTGTGTCAGTAAAGACTTTACATACAAGTAACATACATTATTTATATCATGCAATAGTATGGGCTTTATCTCGTATTATGGGATGGGTGTCAGAACCAACTAAGACGGTGTTTGACACTCGCATACCTATTATTATAAAGGCGGAACTATTGCGGATAAATGGACTTAGGGCACCTCCTTTTTATCGTTTCTAATAGCGTTGTTTCTTTTAAGGGGGGCAACGTACAGCGACTATACCTATTCATATGGAAGGTATAGTTACAAATCAATCATTTTTATTATGAACTTGCAAGTGCTTCAGTGTTTGGAGCACAGGCATTAGTTATTGCAAAATGTCAATTAAGGAAATTCTGGCGCTTGGCGCACTGGCTTTTCCTCTTTTGTCGTATGCACAAAGCAAAGACAGCTTGACATTCACACAAGATAGCACAGACATGACTTCTATGAAGAGGTCAAGTGTCGTGCCTTATATTATACCAATGTCACTTATGTCGTATGGAACGGCAGAGGCTATTGTTATGAATAAAGGCAGGATGCTGAACTATGCTATCGGACATGAGGTTATAACCCACAAGCCAATAGCCATAGGGATTGATGACTATACACAGTATGTGCCAGCTGTAAGCGTATTGGCATTAAATCTGTGCGGAGTAAAAAGTTGTCATAACCTAAAAGAACAAACGATGCTGTTGGGGTTGTCAAGTTTGCTGACGGCTATATCCGTAAATGGCTTGAAATACACAGTAAGAGAGATGCGTCCTAATGGCTCACGTCGCAATTCTTTTCCATCTGGGCATACAACAGTTGCCTTCATGGGGGCAGAACTCTTGTGGCAAGAATACAAGGACACTTCACCGTGGATAGGTATAGGTGGTTATGTCATAGCTGCAAGTACAGGAGCATTGCGTGTGTATAACAACAAGCATTGGATAGGAGACGTGGCATTTGGAGCAGGATTGGGTATTCTGTGTACGAAATTGGCATACAAGTTATATGAGCCGATTTCACGCAAGATGCACAACAAACAGTCCAAGCGAACAAACACTGTCTATCCATATTATAACGGACAACAAGGAGGACTAGCACTAACTATACAATTATAATTAGAACGATAAAGAAATGTTTCAAAAAATAATTCAATTATCAATCAAGAACAAGGTAACTATAGGTATGTTGACCTTGGTGCTCATTATATGGGGCACATGGTCGTTGTCGCAGTTGCCTTTTGACTCTACACCTGATATTACAAATAATCAAGTACAGGTGATAACCCAAGCTCCATCATTGGGAGCGCAAGAGGTAGAGCAGTTTATAACCACTCCAGTAGAAATGGCTTTGGCCAACATTCCACGTGTGGAAGAACGCAGAAGCATCAGTAGCAGCGGCTTGTCTGTCATTACATTGGTTTTTGATGACGATGCAGATGTATATTGGGCTCGGCAGCAGGTAAGCCAACAACTAAAGGAGGCAGAGGAAGTCATACCACAAGGTAAGGCAACCATAGGTATGGCTCCTGTCACTACTGGTTTGGGAGAAATATTCCATTATACCATTCGTGCAAAGAAGGGATATGAGGACAAATACAGTTTGTCAGATTTACGTACCATCCAAGATTGGATAGTCCGCAAGCAATTGTCAGGAACACCTGGCGTTGCAGAAGTCAGCGGCTGGGGTGGATATGTGAAGCAGTATGAAGTGGCTGTGGATGCCGACCGTCTCAATGCTGTTGGTCTTACAGTTACAGAAGTTTACGATGCCCTTGAAGCAGGCAACGAGAACACAGGCGGAAGCTACATAGAGAAAAATAGTAACCAGTATTTTATCAGAGGCTTGGGACTTGTTTCAACACTCGAAGACATAGAGCGTATCCCTGTCAAGACAGTCAATGGCACGCCTATCTTGATACGTGACATTGCAAAAGTACAATATGGTTATGCCACACGTTATGGTGCAGTTACACGCAATGGCGAGGGTGAAGTGGTGGCAGGTATCTCACTGATGCTGAAAGGTGAGAATTTCCAGCAAGTTATTAAGAACGTAAAAGAGCGTATTGCGCAGATTCAGAAGAGTCTGCCAGAGGGTGTAGTCATAGAACCATTCATAGACCGCACTCAGTTGGTAGACCGTGTTACTGGAACCATCACCCGCAACCTTATCGAGGGTGGCCTCATTGTTGTGTTCATACTCGTTCTGTTCTTGGGTAATTATAGGGCAGGATTGGTGGTGGCATCCGTCATTCCGCTCGCTATGCTGTTTGCTTTTGGTATGATGCGGTTGTTTGGTGTCAGCGGAAACCTCATGAGTTTGGGAGCCATTGATTTTGGCTTGATCGTGGATGGCGCAGTGATTATCGTAGAAGCCGTATGCCACCATATAGGTATCAGTCGTGACAAATACCATGGCTTGCGCTTAACACAAGAGCAGATGGACAAGGAGATATATCATTCCGCTTCCAAGATTCGTAAGAGTGCAGCCTTTGGCGAAATCATTATCATGACGGTATATCTGCCATTGCTTACATTGGCTGGTATAGAAGGAAAGATGTTCCGTCCGATGGCACTTACCATTTTCTTCGCCATCCTTGGAGCGTTTATCCTTTCGCTTACCTACGTACCAATGGCAAGTGCTCTGTTTCTTAGCAAGGAAAGTGTACATAAGACTAATTTGTCAGACCGTCTGATAAACAAGTTACAGAGTTGGTATAAGCCTATCATCACCAAAAGTCTGCAACATAGCAAGGTGCTCATAGCTTCCATGGTGCTGCTGTTCGGCATCAGCCTTTTCGCTTTCACTCGTTTGGGCGGTGAGTTTATCCCGAATCTTGAAGAAGGTGACTTTGCAGCCGAAATCAGCATGGCACAAGGTACATCACTCTCTCAGATGGTGAAGACCTGCACTCAGGCAGAAAAGATATTGAAGTCTAAGTTCCCGGAGGTGAAGCAGGTGGTAACTCGCATCGGTAGTTCAGAGATTCCAACCGACCCAATGCCTATAGAACGAGCAGACATGCTTATAGCCCTCTATCCGAAAGCAGAATGGACATCTGCCAAGACAAAGGACGAACTCATGGAAAAGATGGAAGAAGCCTTGGGAGCTATTCCTGGAATGGAAGCCGAATTGACACAGCCAATCCAAATGCGAAACAACGAACTGATTACAGGTATTAAGCAGGATGTCGCCATCAAGATATACGGCAACGACCTTGATGCTCTGCAAGCATCCGCAAAGCGAGTGGCATCTCTTATCAAGCGTGTTGACGGGGTGTCTGACCCATTTGTCGAGAAAGTACAAGGTTTGCCACAGATTCAAGTAAAGTACAACCGAGATCAGCTGGCTAAATATGGCATTTCGATAAGAACTGCCAACAAGGTGCTTGAAACTGCTTTTGCAGGAAGCCGCTCGGGATATGTGTTTGAGGGCGACAAGCGATTCGACTTGGTGGTGCGTATGGACAAGGAGTTACGTAATGATATAAAAGCTATAGAAAGTCTGTACCTTCCTCTGCCCGATGGTGGAACAATTCCTCTCCAGCAAGTAGCACAGATTACATTGACTGATGCACCTGCACAGGTTACACATGAGGATGGACAGCGAAGGATATTTGTCGGTTTCAATGTAAGAGGACGAGACATACAGACCACAGTAGATGAAATTCAGGAGGTTTTAGACAAGGAACTAAAATTGCCAGCAGGTTATTATTACACTTATGGCGGTCAATTCCAAAATCTTCAAGAGGCAACCGGTCGTTTGATGCTGGCAGTTCCTTTGGCATTGCTCGTCATTTTGGGTTTGCTGTATGCTACGTTGAAGAATATCAGGGAAACCTTGTTCGTATTCTCAGCCATTCCTCTCTCTGCCATTGGTGGTGTGTGGGCTTTATGCCTGCGAGGTATGCCTTTCAGCATTTCCGCAGGTGTAGGTTTCATTGCCCTCTTTGGTGTGGCTGTACTGAACGGTATTGTACTGATAGGACAGTTCAATACTTTTGAGAAAGAAGGCGTGACGGATGTAAAAAAACGAGTGATAGATGGTTGTATGCTCCGTCTTCGTCCTGTCATCATGACCGCATTGGTAGCTTCCTTAGGTTTTATGCCTATGGCCTTGTCAACTGGTGACGGTGCTGAGGTTCAACGACCGTTGGCTACTGTGGTCATCGGCGGATTGGTAACAGCCACGATATTGACACTTGTTGTCTTGCCATCTATTTATAAGACATTCACCAAGAAAAAAGAAACAAACGTATGACAAGAATAAGATTGTTTATATTAGGCGTACTGTCTATGGCATTCGCCTCCATGTACGCACAAAATGAGAGTTGGTCTTTGCAACAATGCATAGACCTCGCTCTTGACAACAGCCTATATATGAGAAATGGGCAAATTGCAGTTGGAAAAGCTAAAGACTTGCAGGGTACAACATTTGATATTGAAAAGACCTCTATAACGCTCAGCCAAGATCCGACATCTGGCGGAAGTCCAGACAATGGCATTTTGATAAGCCAGACCTTTGATTTTCCTACGGTGTATAACGCCCGAAACAAGTTCTTGAAAGCTGAGACTGCCGTTGCGCAAAGTCAGGTGGCAATAGTAGGCAACCAGTTGGTAAGAGATGTAACATCTGCATATTACTCGTGGCTTCATGCACATAGCACTTTGCTCGTGTTGCAAAAGCAAGACAGCGTATATCAGCACTTTCTGCAACTGGCATCGGCTAAGTACAAATCGGGGGAGGCTAACCAGTTGGAACAGATGAATGCACAACGATTGCTGAATGAAAATCGGATAAGTTTGCAAAGAGCAGAGAATGACTGCAAGAAATATTTATTGCAGTTGAAACAGCTCATCAATACCAATACTGACTTCACTCCTCAAAACGAGGGGTTGGCAAAACTACATGACGCGAATCTTGGGGAAACTAATTTCTCAGACACGCCACTTGGACGAAACATGCAAGCACGCCTCATAAGCAATGAACGTAGTGTTTCGCTTGCCAAGCAGGGGTATATGCCAAGCTTCACTCTCGGCTTTACAACACAGGCTGTCATCAAAGGATTCAATCCTTACAATGTTGACAGAAGTAGGTTTTCCAAAGGTAACTTCATGGGATTTGAGGTAGGCATCGGCATACCCCTGTTTTGGAAAAGCAATCGGTCAAAAGTCAAGGCTGCCAAACGTGATGTGGAGTTGGTGCAGAATGAGCGTGCATTGGCAGAACAGCAGCAGAAAACGCTTATGCGTGATGCCACAAATGAGTATATGAGAGCAAAACAAGTTCTTGATTATTACGAAAGACAAGGCAACGCCGAGGCAGCACTCATGGCGAAACTATCTCAGATAAACTACGAGAACGGAGAAATGGGGTATGTGGAATACATACAAAACCAAACTTCGGCTCTTGATGTACAACTTCGTTACATAGATGCTGTCAACGACTATAATCAAGCTATCATCAATATCAATTATCTCAACGGAAATAAACAATGAAAACATTTAATATCATCATCATTGCTGTCATCAGCATATTTCTTGCATCATGCACAAAAGGCAAGCAGGAAGAAGTAAAGGAAAACAAAGTAGAGGAGCAAGGCTATGAAACCATTGAACTTACTCAAGAACAGATAAAGACGGTTGGCATTACGCTCGGCAAGGTTGAGAGTCGCTCTCTCAACAATGTGATACGTGCCAATGGCGAACTTCAGCTCAACCCGCAGGATATGGCAGACGTGACTTCTCTCGTAGGAGGTGTTGTCCGCAAAATTTATGTAACAGAAGGACAGCTGGTGAAAGCAGGTCAAGTGGTTGCACACATAGAGAATACCGAAATCGTAGGATTGCAGAAAGACTATCTCATTGCTGTAAAAGAGACCAATGTAACACATCAGGAGTTGCTACGCCAAAAGACATTGGCTTCACAGAAGGCAGGAGTGGAAAAGACCTTGCAACAGGCATCAGCAGCATACGAGATGGCACTGGCTCGCCAGACAGGGCTTTACAACCAGCTCCGTCAAATTGGCATTAACACCAACCTTGTGAAACAAGACAGAATCATACGGCAGGTAGCTATCTCTGCTCCAATTTCTGGCATCGTGACGAAGATAAGCATAAAGAGTGGAAGCTATACGGAAAGTTCACAATCATTGATGCAAGTAGCCAACAATGCCGCTGTGTTCTGCAACTTGAATGTTTTTGAGCGCAATATCAATCAAGTTGCTAAAGGGCAGAAAGTAGATTTCGTCATCACCAATAGCCCGAATATTCATTTCAAGGGAACAGTAAGAGAAATTAATCGCTCGATGGATTCTGACACCAAGGCTATATCCGTACGTGTCGGTATTGATACAAAGAACATCACTGAACTTATTCCTGGCATGTATGTGACAGGCATCATCAGTATGGGCAAACAAAATGTGCCAGCCTTGCCTGACGATGCTATTGTAAATGCCAATGGCAAGCAATATGTGTTCGTGCTTGAAAAAAAACACAAAGAAGGCAATGACGTAAAATATCAATTCAAGCAGATGGAAGTCGTTGCAGGTGTAAGCGAATTGGGATATACGCAAATAGATTTCGTCGCTCCTATTAGCAAGAATGCAACTGTTGTCACTTCCAATGCCTTCTACATAGCGTCTATGACGGCAGACTATGGGGAAGAATAAAAGGAAGAAACACAAATGAAATAATATACCTTTATAGTCAAGATGTGAGATAAGCTTTAGATAATCTCACATCTTGATTTTTACAACCTTTTATACAATACTTATCTTCGTGATGAACGATAGGGCTTATTATTAATTGCTCCCAATCCTATCTTCTGTGTTCCATCCCAATTCGTCAGTTGGTCGGCACAACCATTGGAGCCACCAAGCGAAACGTATGTGTCTGCACTGCATGACATGTGGTCAACAAAAGCGAGGAAGTTGTCAATAGCTTTGTCTGTGAATTGAACTTCATTTGTGGCGAAGAGTTTTGTCCAACTGGTGACACATTCCTGCTTGAAGTCTGTAAAACCATGCCAAGACATATCAGACAAGAACCTTTTTGTTGCCGATTCTATACAGGCTTTAGAGTCCAATCCAATATTATGCTTTACAGCAGATGCCATAATGCCATAGTATATGGAAGCCGATTCTTTCTCGTTGAAGTTGACTCTATCTGTCTTGGCAAAGGAAGATAGAGCTTCATGTCCCTCATGGATGAACTTGTCAAGCACTCCTATGTATCTATTTTGCCGAGCCATGCTTTCACGTTTAGCTTCGGCTTCTTGCCGAGCCTTTTCTTTTGCACCTTCCTCCTTTCGTGCTTCCACTCGTCTCCATGCATCAGTCATTTCTGGCTCTTGCCAAATGGCATTCCAACGAGCCTTCAAATCATTGTACATTTCCATAAGTGTGGTATTATAACTTTTGGCACTGGCGAGTTCTTCCTTCGCATAGACAAGTTGAGTAGTCACTCGCTCCACAGCCTTCTCGTCAAGTTGAGAGATGCGTTGTTTGACTTTGTTGTTTTCTGCCTTTAGCGCATCATTCTCGGCACGAAGTGACTTGTTCTCCTCTATCTGCTTATTGAGATTCTGCATATAGTAAGTGTATGTCTTGTTGACAGACTTGCGTACACCTTCATTCTGTTTGTCACGTTCTGCATTGATGGCTACGACAAGAGCTTTGATAGCTGCGTTGATGTTGTTTACACGCTCCTCACGCCATGCCTTTTGTCCGATAAGAGTAGGAATAGGGATGGCAAGTTCTTTCTTTACGGCATCCATTGCCTCTTGAACAGGTGTCTTGATATTGAGAAGAGGGAAGGTGAGATCTTGCTTGTCAATAGTGGCAAGAACAGCGTATTTTTCCACCTTGTCAAGAGCGACTTTTGCCTGACGTTCCGCTTCAAGTACCACCTTGTTCTTATGCTTGCGTCCCCGTTTCTCTTCCTCTGAAAGTTCATCATAGGAGAAACCTCTTGCCAAGCCATACTTATGACCGACCTTGTTGTAATAGTCGGTATGAAGTTGTGATAAGTACTGTGACTTATCCTTTGCTCGTTCTCCCCACACTTTGGCATAAGAGACCCTTTCAACAACACCCTTTGCAACTTCCGATTTTGTGTAGTTGTCACGTTCTTCTTTTGGAAGTGCTCTCCATTCCTTTGTAGAGAGAACCTTTTCTGGATTATCCTTGTGAATGTACTTGCTTCCGATGCGCCCACGTTTCTTTACTTGTTCTACAGGCACGGTCTGCACATGGGCATGGATGCTTGTCTCGTCACAATGCACATCAAAGCCGATGACATTCTCTTCTCCCCATTTCTCACATGCAAAGCGGTAGGTGTCCAATGCCCAGTCATAGATGCCTTTTTGTAATGTCACATTGCTGTGGTCAGCATTTGGATCTGACGTGTTGAGTTTCTGTTCACCAAAGGCAAGCCTGTTAAGCACATCATGGTCACCACTGAAGATGATGCCGACAGTGCAGTTCGGACTGTTCCTTGAAACTTGGTCGGGACGCTTGGCATCCATATACGGCTTGAAGCCAAGTTCATCAAGTCTGTGCTGCAAGCGTTCATGCAACGGCACCGACTGGGAACCAAGAGGCACTATCTTTCCATCCTTGACTATCTCAAAGTTGAGTCTCTTGCGTGAGTAGTTATAATGGTTGTTCTTGTCTATGTCCGCGTTTTTTAGTTGGTAACGCTTCTCGTCCCAACCTCTGCGTTCCGCCTCGTTACCCACTTGGGACGAGAACGATTTCTTGTCTGTGCCTACATGAATGGCGGCACGTGGTATGTTTCTTTCCATAAGAATCTTGTTGGAGTTTGTAACATTGTTATAGTATGACTGGTGACAGGTCTCGGGCGGAGCCTGAGCATAATAGAAGGATTTTTTAAGTGAACAGCGTCAGCAAGTGAATCTAAAAGTCCCTATTATGTTTAGGACTTTTGTGAAAGTCCGTCACGCAAGCGTGCTCGCAGATCCTTACCCACTCTGCTATGGCTCTTCCACCAACACCAACCCAAGACTGTCTATCAGATGTTGGAGTGGCGGATGTTGCTTTTTCAGCCTTTGTAGCGCCATCTGCGGTGTTTCCGTCATCAGCAGGAAGTCGGCAATGTCAAGACCTTTGGTCTTTTGTTCATCGGTGGCATTGTCTTCCAAGATATTGCTGACAAGAACTTGTTTGCATATTGATTGCAGCAAAGGAAGTTTGCTTTTCCACTTATCCGTTGCCCCAAGGTCTGGAACCAAAACAACCTCCCGACCGCTTAGGACTTCGACTGCATCTTTATTGAAACATCCGTTCATGCCTCCAGTAGCCAACCATACGAAATCAGACATGAAGTGGGTGGCAATGATGGCTGTCTTTTCGCTCTCCACGATGGCTACAGTCTTGGTCGTGGTTTTATCTGTCAACAGATGTTCGCCAAAGAAGCACTGCCGAAGTGTAAAGTCTGGCAGTTTCAGTTCCGAGTGTACCCAAGTCACCAGGCTGTGGGGTTCCTTGATGCGGTGTCCTGTCTTGTCATCATACTTCATTATCTTGCCAGTGCGCACATTCCCATTGACATCTATCTGCCAAAAGATAGTTGAACCGCCCCATTTCTTTGAAGTGCCGACCTTGTACAAGGCAAACAGCCGTTCTGTCTCCTCCTTGTCAAAGACCATTGAAATGTATCGGTACAAAGGATTGACAGAATAGCCATGCAGTGTTTGCTCCATCAACTTATTCTCAATGAAAGTTGGAAGAGGTTTCTCTTTCCTACACTCTTTGATTGGTGTTTTATATCTCCAATCATCATTGCAGTTGGCATCGGGATTGTCCTTGAAATAATCAGATGGAGAATAATGGTAGCCACAACTCTGTTCATGGTCACAACGCCCCACATTGTCAGGAAATACAATCTGTCCTTCCTCGTCAATATATCTTGCAAAGCAACGCTTACGCCTACATTGAGGGCAAGCATATCGGTTGCCCAGCTTGTATTTCTGTAGATGGAATCTATACTCACTCATAAGGCACTGCACTTGTTGCACCTTGCACTTTCTGCACTTTTGCACTTGTTTGGCACAAAATGCAGCTTCTTTTGTGCAAGAGTGCAAGAAGTGCAAAGTGCAAACGGTGCAAGGTGGTGGTTCTACTTCTGTACTTTCTCATAATTGCCTTGCTTGTCTTTGATGATAAAGTTTTTCTGACAGAAGTCTTTGAGCATATACATGACAGTACGTCTTGCAAAACCGAAATCCGCTCCAGCCTTTACTGCTTCAGCAGTTACGAACTTGTTTCCCAACGAGTCAAGTACCTGTTTCTTCACAGGGTCGGTAGCCTCGGTTGAAACGAGGTCATCCATCCTTTTGTATGACTTCTCAAAGTAATCGCTCATCCGTATGGCTGCATTCACGGACTCCGCATCAACAAAATCCTTGTGAGACTCATCACAAGCCCATCGGAACAGTTGGAATATCAAGGCAAGCCGAGCCGTGTTCAAAGGAACTTTTGCAGCACGTGAGTCTATCATTTTTTCATCCGTAATGGCATTCTGCCGTTCTATGTCCTTATTCTGCCAATCATAGAATATGTCAATGGCTTCATCAGAGAAGTCAAGAACATTGAAGATGTCTTCCGTAAAAGGAAGAGCCACAGCCTTGTCTATGATTTCTTTCCATACACGGAATGGTCTTTCAATGATTGCAGCATCTTGTTTTGGAACCTTAACCCAAGGAGCAATCTTTAAACCTTTTGGGCATGTAATCAGAAAACGGTCAAGAAAACCATTCTTCTTGAATCCCATATCATAAAGTTCATGCACAATACCAGTCTGGATAGTTCCTACAATCTGTATGCAAGGATAATCAATGCGTAAAGGGCAATCAAGATTACAACGAGAAACATCTACAGGCAAGCCATTGTGAGCCGACAGCATCTGTTGTACAAAAGAACTGTTGTTGTATCGGTTGATGGTGTTGAACAGCCCCATTATCTCATCCACCACAACTGCCACACCTCTGAGGTTGGCATCGTGATTACGCATCAGAATCTCTGGTGTGAAGTCATTCATGATATTCTTATGCAGGACTGGTACAGGAGGTAACGATTCCCATTCCGTCCGTTTTTTGCCCTTGTTTCTCTCCACAATGGCTGCATACTCATTCTTTAGAGCCTTGAACTTATGGTGCTCCTCAGTATCAATGTCGTGCAACGGTTTGTAGGCAAAGTTCAATGGTGGAGTCTTGCCGACTCCTGGTCTGCCAACAAGAATGACATATAGAATAGGTGAAGTAATCCAATTGCCTTTAATCCGGATATAGCAGGAGTTGCCGACGGCTGCTGCCATAGCGGATATTAGGGAAGTGACAGTGAACTCAATGGAATAGTTTTCCGTCCTTGCCAAATCAAGAATCATCTGCTGCATCTTCTGGGGGAATATGTCAAGCGGAATGCCAGAAGTGGCTACGCCCGAAGCCTCCGAGCGTAGCTTGTTACAAATTTCAAGCGCATCCATTACATTACCAGTTTAAGGGTTTGGGCTTGCGCTTGTTTCCTGCAAGAATGGCAGCGTTCTCCTCTTCTGCTGTGAGAGGTACAGGATTCTTGCGGTTTGTCTCCAGCCATTTGTCAAGTTCGTCTTGATAAAGGCAATAACGCTTGCCTGGCTTTGTGGCAGGAATGCTGCCGTTGCCAAGTTTCATGTAGAGAGTTGCCATCGGCATTTTCAGGTATGCCGATGCTTCCTCCACACTCATAGGTATGTGCGTGTTCGCCTTGTGTGGCTTGTTCTGTGATTGCAGACCGATGATCATCTGCTTCATGCCCACCACTTCATCCCGAAGCTGGGCAACGACCATTGGAAGGTCGTTGAAAGTTAATTCCTTTGTCATATACAAGTTGTTCTAAAAAACTGGGACAAAGGAACAGAATGATGCTTCCGTTACTGAGGTTCGTGACAGTCATTTGTCATTCACGAAGGAATAACTCTAACAATAGGGATTATTCGGGAGTTTCCTCTGATATATCATGAAACTCATATCCTCCATTGCCAGGCTCATCAATCGGAATGACATCATTAGAACATGGTGCTTTCAGGTTCTTCAATGTGCTGTAGTCCAAGCCTTCAAACGGCTTTGGAAATAAAGCCCTGACAAAGGCTATTCGCATTGCCATTGTGTAATCACGTTTACCCAAACGTTCTGCGATATTCCACACGAAGTGCCTTAAAGGAATATTCTCAACCATCTCCTTGAAACGGTTTATTGCTATCGGGGTATAGTTGGTGTCGTTGCTCCATTCCTTGACAGCCTCAATTACCTTGTGCAAATCTTCCTCATACAGAAACCTTGACATGGTACGATGCACATAGTCAAGTACGGCTCTCGTTCGTTTTTCCTTTATCTCCTGTGCTTCTTTTTCTTGTGCCTCTACACACTTGGCATAGTCCTCATGACTGTATTGTGCTGACTCTGTTTGTGGTAATGTTTGCTTTGGCTGTTCTTGTTCTGTTGCTGGCTCTGCTTCTACAACGTTTTTCTTTGTCTTGCTGTTGCTACCAATGGTCATCAGTTCATAGGGATAATTCACCATAGAAATGAATATCGCCCAAAGCAGGATGTTGCTCCCTACAAAGATGATTGACTCGACAAACAGACTTTGGTGAAAGTCATTGCCTACATACATAGCCACGACAAGAGAGATGGCGAGAATTGCAGTACCAACAAAAGCGTAGATGGTACAATCTGAAGTTGTCTTGGTTTCTATCATTATTGTATTCGTTTTATTGTTATTCGTTCAAAAACTTCCACAAAGTTAGATGCAGAAGCATGTAAAAACAGCATTTACGTTCTCTGGCACTCTTTCTTTTACGCTTTATTAGCGTTCTAATATGATTTCATACTCTGAATCATACTTGAAACAGCTCGTTAGTGCCAGTTGCCGCTAATTGCTGACTACAAAGGTAAGGATGAAGAAAAGGGATATTTGCAGTTCCTCTTTAATATCAACAGAAATTGGAATGTATTTGTCGAATTGGTTCTATCCACGACAGCAAATAGAACCAACAAAATGAGAAAAGGACTATTGGAACACTATCATTCCAACAGTCCTTTTCTGCGTGTTATTGTCAAATGGTTACTTCTTCAAGGTGATACAGCCAACCGAAGCACGCTTCTGGGCATCGGAAATCTTGGCATACACCTCTGTTGTTGCCACATTCTTGTGACCGAGATAACGCTGCACAACCGCAATACTTGTTCCTGCGTCCAACTGGAGACAGGCAAAGCTGTGGCGTGAGCAATGATAGGATATATGCTTGGTGATTCCTGCTTCTCTCAGCCAGTTCTTCAATGGTGCCTGTGTCATGGAGTCTTTGAAATCGGGGAACACCTTACCTCGTTTATCTGGTGAATAGCCTATCAGTTCCAAGGCTTCCTCACTGATTGGGTTATGCACGATGTCCTTTGTCTTCTGCATTCGTGTAGTGACATACATCACACCATCGCTGCCGTATGGCTGTATTTCTTCCCAAGTGAGCTTCTTGATGTCGCTCTTTCGCAATGCCGTTAGACAAGAGAACAGGAAGGCTCGCTTCAATGCAGGGGTAGAGCATGGAGTGGATGCCAAGCGGATAACCTCGTCTTGTGAAAGATGCTCCTTGTCAGTCGGGATTGTCTCGATACGCTCCAAGAAACCGTTCGGGTTCTCCTTTATCTTGCGATCACGATAGGCAGTGTGGATTGAAGCACGGAAAGTTGACCAGTAGTTGGCTGCTGAGTTGATATGTAGTTTTCTGTTCTTATGCAGTCCCTGTGGTGCTGTCAGCAGATACTCACGAAATCTGTTGCACAAGTCCACGTTTATCTCACCGAAGGTACACTTGCCTTGCGTGAAGGTACGAAAGTGCATATAGACGTGCTGCCACTTGGAGTTCTTCTTGTCTGCCAGTTTCTTGAAGTAGGCGAGGAAATCTCCTTTCATCTTCTCCTTGTCGAAGAAATCATAACGCTCGTTGACGATAGCCTCAAAGCGACGGCAGCGTATCGCCTCGGCTCTTGCCGTAAGGTTGAGGTTGTACTTCTGTTCCGTCTGGTTCTTCGGCTTGGCATAGATGTAGATGCCAAGCGACTCATGGCGGATGACTTTCATCGTGCTCTCGTCACGATAGCCTGGATAATAGTCAAGATAATAGGACAGCATGCGTCCGTCCTTGATTTTGCGTGTACGCAATGATACGGTCTTGCAAATGTTGCTCATAACTGATATGTATTATTGATGATTATTCATGGTGAAGTGTCTCTTCACGGCTGCAAAATAACTGAATGATACTTCCGTGACTCCAATTATTTGCAGTCATTGATGGATAATGCTGAAATCATTTGAAATCACAGTCCTTTTGCTGCTCTTTCCGCCATTGCTCGCTCCACATCCGTCTTCAAAAGCAAGTTCTTTACACCCACTTTTACCTTGCTAATATGGTGAACTCTCACAATATGGCAGATATTGGCACTTGTCAGACCATACAACAGCTGCACTTGTTCGGTGGTATAATAGTTGTCATCGCTCATGAGGTCAGTCCTGCGCAGTTCTTCAAGATGTTCCTTGGAATAATAGGTGCGACCATACTCACGTTTGGTGGGTATCTTATGACGATATGCATATGCCCTGAGTGCCGACTTGCTCATACTGAAAGCATCCTCTACATCATCAGCAGTCACCCATTCCGTGATGCTGTTGATGTCAACGGCAGTACCGAAGAACTCATCAATATGCCGTTTGCTGTAATAGTTCTTGCCAGCGATACGGCACATCGGTATCTGGTTGCGCTTGGCGGATGTATAGAGCCAAGACTTCTTGACCTTATAAATGGACATCACTTCTTCCCCCGAATAATAGTCAAGTACCTCATTCTCCTCTTTCCCTTTTGTCGATTCCTGCTTTTGTCTTGGCTTTTCTGTTTTTGCCTTCTTAACGGGCTTGCTCTTGCTGGCAGGAATCACACGCTTGTAGGGATTACCCTCAAACATCTTCTCTATATCAGCCTTTCTTACGAATGCCATTCTGCTGCTCAACCGTGAAGCCTTCAACTTGCCGTTAGCCACAAGTTTGTAGATATACTGTCGGGTGCATCCCATCAGAATGGCAGCTTTGGAGAAGGTAAGATACTCCTGATGTTGCAGATCCATGATTGGCTCAATACCGTTAATCAAGTCCTGTTGTCTTTTCTTCCTAAGACGTTTTGCCTCTGCCTGGCATTCCTCGGAACAGTATTTCTGCATACCGCTTCTTGGCACGAATGTCTTGCCACAAAATTCACATTTTCTTGTCGGTCTCATACTCTTTGATATTGCTATGTTCTACATACTTTGAGTATTCCACCGATGGAGTAAACGGAAGTGAGCCATTGACAACCTTTGTCAACCCAGTCCACGATATAACGCTTTTTGCCTATCAGCTTCAAATCTGTCCTTCATCGTAACCACTCGTAAACCCTTGTCAACTACGTTCACGATATGACAAAATAAAAGCTCCGCAAATTCTCCACGGTAGAAATACGCTGCAAAAATATGTGGAAAATCGGGAACTGCCAAAAAGCATTCAGAAAGTGTTAAAAATCAAATAGTATTGAAAATCAAGGCTTTATGTTTAGTTAGTCATTGTAAGTTATGGTTAATTATAAGGCTCTAAATACATCCCCTAAAAGCCCCAGCACCAATAGTTGCTATTGTACTTGGTAATGTAACTTTTGTTATTTGTTCACAATGTTCAAAGGCACCATAAATAATTTTAGTATAACCTTCTGATAACATTATTTGCCCTTTAGCTTCAACAGAGCATTTCAATAAGGTATTACCAACCATTGTTAACCATTTATTATCCATAGTAGAAATAGAATTAAATTGTTACACATATAATGTTTAGACTAATTTCATTTTTCTGGCTATTTGCCTATACGAAACTTATTAAAACAAGAAAAGCGCAGGCTATCACCATACACGGCTTGGGCTTAGGACTACCCTCTAACATCTATTGGGTACCTGCACTATATGTGCAAACTCACTTAATGTTAGAATTGCCCGTTTACATTCTTAGGTCCTAATCCAAGCCGCAAAGGAGCAAATAAAATGTCTGCATTGCAAAAACACGCGTCAAATATACAAAAAAATAATGAAAATGTGTCTTAATGGATAAAATTATTGATAAAAAATGGGAAAATGTGCCCAAATTGGCATGAAATTGTCCAAAATCTGCAAATTATTCATAATTGGTGTTTACGAATACCACGATTGCCACTCTTTGAGAGTAGGACGCCCTTACGAATAATACACTTCTTATTTAGGTAGGGATGGTCTGCTGATAAACCATAATTACGCAAACTAGCGTAACTATAACAGTTCAAAGGGCAATAGATAGACTATTAACGCTATTCTAATTCGTCGAACCAACGTTATATTTAGCATAAATCATCACAGGTCTTTGCTTTGAAGCACCTCGATATATCTCCATCACTTTAGTCACGCAATCCCTCGATACCGTGAAGCAGCCACGGCTCTCTGAACCTAATGGAATATACTCCCTTTCACCAGAAAATCTCGTCACCTTTCCCGCCGAATGAATCAAGATACCACGAGTCTCAGCTAAATAGTTCGTCTTGTCAAGTCCTCGAAGGCGGATGCAATTCTTAAACTTACGACCATTTCCTACCATCACATACCGTCCAAGGCTGGAGCAGCCACTTCCAAACTCATTGCTGAACTTAGGCTTGGCATCAGTATTTCCTTTGCCACTGCCATGCATACAATAGCTACTCATCAAGCGCTTGCCATTCTGCAAGTCATATATGAAGAACCGCTTCTTGCCCGAAGGTATGGAGAAATCGACCAAGATATAATAATCCGTGCTATACCCTCGTCTATCGCAATAGTCCCTTACTTGCGACAAATTCTCGCAATCCACCTTGCCATACCATTCCTTGGCATCGATGTAATTCTTATACAATGGTTTCGTATATCTTTGATATATTGGAGGGACGAAAGGAATGCAAGCCATCAACAGTAAGACCACTAACAATACGATATATTTCTTATTCATTGTCTTCATTCAATTTTATTCTTTTGTTTAGTGATAGCAAATAATATCCAGCTGATAAGAGCGCTTGCCAAGATTGGCGCACAATAGACGATGAAGTTCTTTGCGAAATATCCCATACCGATAAAGTTGGATAAGTTTTGGGTGTCTTTTATCAATATCTCTGCACACTCTTCCGCAGATATACCAATAAATCGCCCCCATACCAAAGCAGTTGCCAAGGCATTCATTATCAGCCATGTGAGACAGGCGTAGTATTGGCGTCTGTATTTGGTTTTCTTGAACAACGGCGACCGCTCTTTAAGTTCGCCCATCCCCTTCCAGGACCTTACGAAAGCAGGCAGGGCAAAGATTACAGGAAGCAGCCATACCAAATAAACGAACAATAGTATAAACGCTGCATTGTACGATATGCCGAGCATAACCGCCAAGTCGGCATTGACGGCACACAACAAGGCATACAAATAATACGAGTATGAGATGGGAATAGCGGGCGTCACGTCCATATGAACACCGTAACGTATTGCCTCAACGACCACTAAGATTAATATCGCGTAAATCACCAATACTTTTTTCTTCAAAAAAGGATATAAAGCAAGGCAAATATTTGTGACACATAGTATCACGATGCTACCCCACATGGTGTAACCCGCATGCGATGGGGCAAGAAAGATATTTCCTTCGTTTTCCACCACCATGTGGTAGACCGGCATTTCCACTCCATCTATTCCTACATTAAAAATCCCATAAACCCAAATCGGTCATTAGAAAAAGTTTCTTGTCATTTTCTAATGACCGCCATTAGAAAAACAGCTTTGTATATGCTTGATTTATAAATATTTACTAACTTTACCACGAAAAAAAGAATATACTCCGATGCGAAACTGTGACATAAAGTTTGTAAATAA
>NZ_NPJK01000060.1:0-25329 GCF_002251285.1 Prevotella sp. P5-64 | reverse complement strand
GGAAACTTGAGGGCAAACGTGTCGGGCTGGTCCGCATGGATAGCGGTTTCTTTGCGAAGGAAATACTTGACTATCTGGAAATGAAAGGGTTACACTATATCATTGCCTGCCGTTTCAACAATCGTATAAAGTACAGTCTCACCCATGAACGCAAATGGATAGAGCTAACAGACGGATTGGAAATATCCGAAACCATCTATCAGGCAAACGGTTGGGAGAAGCCTAGACGCATTGTGATGGTCAGGCAAGAAATAGACAAGCGCCCCAAAGCTGCAGGAAAGCAAATCAAGCAACTGGAGCTTTTTGAGGATGAGCAGGATTTCGGAAAATACCGATACAGCTGCTTTGTAACAGACCTTGACCTGCCGGCCAAGATTGTATATGACTCATATCGCGGAAGAGCGGATTCTGAGAATAGGATAAAAGAATTGAAGAATGATTTCTCCATCGATGACTTTGTCACAAATAACTTCTGGGCAACAGAGGCATGTGGGAATTTCATTGTTATGGCATATAACTTTATGTCGTTGTTCAGACATGCGCTGATCAATTCCAACAAGAAGAAATTTCTGAAGACTATCCGATACGAGTTGATATCGACGCCAGCCTATCTGGGAAAAACAAAAGACAAGCACATCCTATATTTGGCTAGATCACTAAAAACACGACAATCATTCTTATCTATATGGGAAAAATTAAAGGATTTCTCTTTGCCGTACGACACAGAGAAATCCTAATGACCGATTTGGGTTTAATTTTATAATTAATTGATTCACAACCATAAAGGTACTAAAAATTATTGGGATTGCCAACTTTTACAATGACTTTCTTATCCCGAACTCAGGTTATGAAGACATAGACAACATCCTGGCCTTACCACCCGGCTCCCCTATCCTACGACATCTCTCCCAAATGCATGTTTTTCTTGGTTTCAAAGTTTGAAACTAACAAATCAAGGTGCGAAATGATAAAATCGAACTTTGATTTTATGGTTTCATACCTCGAACATGGAGATTATATCATCACGGCACTTTTCCAACCGTTCCGGCACAAGTCGCTACCGACCGGCAGAGACATACTATGGAACAAGGGCGAAGGAGAAACCAGGCGCAAGCAGTCCTTTTACCGCGACGCGACGGTGGAATTGCTCGGCGTTGCAATCATCAAAACTGATGTGACGAATCACGATGACAACGGTCGGCCTGACAATAATCCAGAAAACGACCTTGCCCGATATAAAATTATCAACTATATATTCAGGCATACTGATGTATGGCCTAAAATATATAGTTGATAGTCACGATGCCGATGAAATCGGCGAAACAGCTGCCAGCCGTATTATAATAAGGTAACCTTGCCATCCTTTACAGCCTCAAAGTACGGAGGCTCTTCGCGGAGGGTAATGTCATCGTAGATGAAATCGGCATAAATGGTATCTTTACGGTCTGGAAGCACCAAACCCATCTTGCCGTCTTTCTGGGCTATAATAGGCATTGTGCGCAAATCATCTACATAGACGTAAGGAGTACGCAAGAAATCATATTGAGCCTTCAATATCACCTTACCCGTATGGTCAAGAATGCCATATTTGCCATTCTCTTCATATATCTGATGATACTGGATATATTTGCTTTTGATACGGGCGAGATAGAAGTTCACCCTTTGTGTGTCGTTGATAAATTCGAGCATATAGCTGAACGTGTCGCAATAGTTGGCAATGGCTCTTGCCAGCACGACCTTGAGATCGAGGCCGTCAAGCACCTTGCGGTTCAGGTCTATATATCGGGCTATAGCCTGTTCGCGTTGTTCGGTATTGAGGTGGGCCAGCTGCTCTTCAAAGCGATGCATCATGGCAAGCGTGCCAGACATACCTTTGATGTAACGGTGTATCTGGCGTCCCATCTCGACACAGACGAACTTGTCTATCTGCTGCTGCTCAATGGGGTCGCTATATTGCTTTTCAAAATTCTCTTGAGTTATCATATTCTATACACTAAGTTTCATCAAAATTACCAATAATTCTTGTAAGGAGCAAACTATCTCCGCTTTATTTTAAGTTCGGGAATCTTAATCATCTGTCCTTCCTTGACTTCACGCGTGCCATTTATCGCCTCTACATAACACTCCATGCCCGGACCAAGATAATACTTGCTAATCGATGCGAGGGTCTGCCCGGCACGAACTTTTACGGTCGTTTTTACACCTATTATATTATAGGCTCCAGTGCGCACTCGGGCATCATTGTTATACTCGGTCATGGGCTGAGGCTCGGCTGCAGGCTTGTCTTCTTTTTTTGCTGCCACATGCTTGGTGCTGTCCTTATGCTGCTGCTCGACCGCTGGCTGCTGCTCGTCAACCTTGACGGGAACCGTATCTTTGGCTGTGGATTGTGGATTGGCTACAACGGCAACCTGAGGCGTCGTGGCCGTATTGGCGAGACGAGCAAAAGAACTGAAGTTGGTAAATATATAATAACCACCGCCAAGGACCAAAAGCAATACAACCACGACAGCGATGCCTATCAGACGCATAAGGTGATGGGAACGTTCCAACTGTTCACGCAGGAGGTCGTTAGCTTCAGACAGTTGTTCGTTCTGCTTGCGCAAGACTTCGCTAAGCATTTTGGCACTGTCATCAACCACAGTGACGGGCATGGGCGTAGGCTCTAACGCTTCAACGGCGGGTATCTCTACAGGCTCGGGAACAGTTTCTATGTTTTCTGCCTTGGCATCTTCCTTTTCCGGTTGACAAGCAGGGGCTGCCTCCTGGGACTCAGAGGTATCTTCTCCCACTTCCCCTGCCTCTTCCACCGCTTGCTCAGCGCCTTCTATCGCTTCGTCAATCTGCGGAGTTTGCGGTTCTGCGACGGTCTTTGGTTCTTCGGCCTCGGGAGTTTCCTGTGATTGAGTCTCAACAAGCAAAGGTTCTACGCTATGTGCAGCGGTTTCAGGCTCATCCACATCAGCCTCACTTTGTGACAGATTGGCGGCTTCGTCTATAGCGGTAAAGTCAACTCCTTCATTGACCATCACGGTTTCAAACTGCGCAAATGGGCGGTTAACCAAATCTCGAAGGGTTGTATCTGGGGTAAAAGAAATCTTGTCACGGCCGGAAATCTCGATAGTTTCGCCAGTATTGACATCAACGCTCTTGCGGGCACTGACTGGCACCACCTTGAATGTGCCAAGCCCTTTGACCTTTACCATCTTTTCATCACGGAGGCTGTCGCAGAGGACGTCAAAGAAGCTCTCGACAAACGCAAGAGCTGCCTCGGAATCAAGTTTGCGCTTCTTGGCAAGAATGGTTGCCAACTCCTTTATGCCAACTTTACTCATCGCTTCCTCCTCCGTATTTTAATTGTTCCTTAACTGATGCAGCAGGCTTGAACCCCAAAACAAGTTTAGGGGGTACCAGCATGCGCACACCCGACGAAGGGTTGACAACAACGCGCTCCAAACGTTTCTTTACCTCAAACGACCCGAAAGACGGAATGGAAACGACTTCACCTTCGCCAAAACAGTTGGCCATCTCGTCAATAAGCGAATTAACCAACCGCTGTGTATCGGTCTGGGTATATCCGCTGCGTTGTGACAGAGCTGCAATAAATTCCTTGTTGTTCATACTACTTCACCATACAAATCAAACTCGTCGGAGTCTGTAATTCTTACTTGATAGAAACGGCCTACACGCAATGGGCGTAACGCACGAATGAGAACTTCGGGGTCAACTTCGGGCGAACAGAACTCTGTGCGGCCTATATAATAGCCACCCTCCTTGCGGTCAATAATCACTTGCATGACACGTCCAACCTTGGCGGCCTCAATCTCTTCACTTATATCCTGCTGCACGGCCATAAGCTGGGAAAGTCGCCGCTCCTTGACCTCGGGTGCAACATCGTCGGCATAGTGCTGGGCACTATATGTCCCCTCTTCTTCTGAATAAGCAAAGGCGCCCATCCTTTCAAAGCGTGCCAAACGCACAAACTCGACAAGTTCATTGAAATCTTCATCGGTTTCACCTGGAAATCCGACCATGAGCGTGGTACGCAAATGAATACCAGGCACGCGCTGGCGGATGGCCTTCACGAGGTCGATGGTTTCCTGCTTGGAGACATGGCGGTGCATGCGCTCAAGCATGTGGTCGGATATATGCTGTAGGGCGATATCGAGATATTTGCAGACATTGTCGTGGCGGGCCATCACATCAAGCAGTTCCATTGGGAACTGATTGGGATAGGCATAATGGAGACGAATCCATTTGACGCCTTTGATATTGGCAATGTCCTCAATCAAATCTGCAATATGACGCTTGCCATCGATATCTACGCCATAATAAGTCAATTCCTGCTCAATAATCTGAAACTCGCAGGTGCCACCGGCAACAAGCGAACGTATCTCATCCAAGATTTCCTGCTTAGGACGCGAATGGTGCTTGCCGGTAATAAGCGGGATAGCACAATAGGCACAACGACGGTCGCATCCTTCGGCTATCTTGACATAAGCATAATGGTGAGGGGTGGTAAGATGGCGAACCGGAAGCGAATCGGGACCAGCCTGAACAGAACCCTCTGCCGGACCTAAGTCGGCAATCAACTGATTGAAATTGAACTTGCCATAATATTTGTCCACTTCAGGTATTTCGGCCTCAAGGTCATCCAGATATCGCTGCGAAAGGCAGCCCATGACATAGAGGCGTGACAACTTACCCTGCTGCTTACGCTGGGCATATTCCAATATCATATTGACGCTCTCTTCCTTGGCATCGCCAATAAAGCCACAAGTGTTGATTATGGCAATCTCGCCCGAAGGATGCTTAGGGTCGTGCGTGCAATGATAGCCGTTGGACTCCAGCCGACGCATCAGGCTCTCTGAATCTACAAGATTCTTGGAGCATCCCATGGTGATGAAGTCGATATGATTCTTTTTCATGTTACTCTTGCCTGTTTTACTTAAACAAAGAATCAACGAACTCCTTACGGTCAAATAGTTGCAGGTCTTCCATCTTCTCACCAAGTCCGATGAACTTCACAGGCACTTTGAGCTGGTCTGAGATTCCTATAACAACGCCACCTTTGGCTGTGCCGTCAAGTTTGGTAATGGCAAGGCTGGTAATCTGGGTGACCGCACTGAACTGCTTAGCCTGCTCAAAGGCATTCTGACCGGTACTTCCGTCAAGGACAAGCATTACCTCGTCGGGTGCCTGGGGAAGAATCTTTTTCATTACGTCCTTGATTTTCTTGAGCTCGTTCATCAAGCCCACCTTATTGTGAAGGCGGCCTGCCGTATCAATAAGCACTACATCGGCATCGTTGGCCTTGGCACTCTGAAGAGTGTCGAAAGCAACGGAAGCGGGGTCTGCACCCATCTGCTGCTTGATAACAGGAACTCCTACCCGGTCGCCCCATATCTGCAACTGCTCAACAGCAGCGGCACGGAACGTATCGGCAGCACCAAGATAAACTTTCTTGCCAGCATGCTTGAATTGGTAGGCCAACTTGCCTATGGTAGTGGTCTTGCCCACACCATTGACTCCGACAACCAAAATAACATAGGGCTTATGGTCGCCAGGAAGATCCCAATTTGCAAAACTATCCTTATCATTCTCAGCAAGCAGAGTTGCGATTTCGTCACGAAGGATGGCATTCAGTTCGGAGGTAGAGACATACTTGTCGCGTGCGGCACGCTGCTGGATGCGGTCAATAATCTTAATGGTCGTATCGACACCCACATCAGAGGTTATCAGCACTTCCTCCAAATCATCGAGAACCTCGTCGTCAACTTTGGATTTTCCGGCAACGGCGCGCGAAATCTTCTCAAAGACACTCTGCTTGGTTTTCTCTAATCCCTGATCCAGTGTTTCCTTCTTCTTCTTGCTAAAAAAATCAAAAATACCCATGAGTAACTTGTTTATTATTATATATTTGCAAAGTTACGGTATTTTTTCCAATTAGGCGAAGCAATGTTTTCATTTCTTTAACAGCTGATAAAAAAATAAACATGGAAGAAATGAATATGAACATAATGAAATAAAAAACCTTGCAATCTGTAACAATTGCAAGGTTATATGATTTTTTATCAGACTACTCTGGAGACTGGAACTTCGTCCCTGTAGTCTTGACAAACTGGCGGGCAAACTGTTCAGGATAACCCTCTCGCTTTACACGGGCTCCCAATCCTGTCTTGGTACGCAGGAAAGTACGTCCTTCGGTGGGCTTGACAACCATATCATTGTATTTAACAATGAGGAAAGTAGCAAGTTCACGCCATGTAGCAAGCATGTTCTGAGCCTGAGTGTTGCTATAATCGTTGAGATATTTGAGAGCAGCAGCCTTATCCTTATTATATAAGGTGAGGGCTTCGTCTTCAACACTCTTTTGCTGAGCAAAATAACTATTCTCCAAACTGTCACGCACCTCACGCAAAGTGGGGAACATCTGGCTATAACGGGGATAAACCATATTGCTTACCCAGTTGCAAACCCAATAAGCATTGCGGTCTGAGAATGTAACAGCATCAGCTCCAGGCGTATTATAACACTCGGGCTGCACGGTATTGCCACAATATATGGGAGTATAGGCTATCATATTGCCATCATCGTTACCCCACCATATAACGCCTCCAATCTCACGAGGCAACCACGAGCGCATCTGGCTGACATAACTGAAAGCAGACTGCTGGGTACTGGTCGGGCGCTCATTGAAATACTTGACGCCATCAACCGTATATGACAACGGAGTGGGACGATAAGGCATCTGCCAGATACCGCCACCCATATCAAGAGTATCGGTGGCAAGAGGAGTGCCTTCGTAATGGTCTCGCATACATGCCTGCACCTCCTGGACAGAGACCTTGTGGTCGGGAACAATCCACAAAGGCATTTCTTCGGCATCTTTATCTTTACCCAATGCCCATGGGAGATAACGGTCGAAGCCCTTGTCAAAATGACGGAAGAAACTCCAAACGCGTGCGTCGCAGAATCGGCGCCCGCCGAAATCGGGAGCTGCATATACCCACTTCCAAGAGAAATCGGCGTCCTTGCCAGTAAACCATCCCTTAGAACGAGCAAAGCTGATTACATCCTTGGAATAAAGGACATTCTTCTTGTCCTTCATATTGAATTTGCCTATGCGGCTCTGGTTGGCATGGGCACAAATGGCATTGTCGGGAATACGCATAGCCACCCAAACCACGCTCTTGGAACCAGGTCCCTTGCCCATCATCTCCATAATCCAGGCCTCGTTGGGGTCACAGATGGTAAATGTCTCGCCACTACTATTGAAGCCGTAAGTCTCTGCCAGCGTAGTCATTACCTCAATAGCTTCGCGGGCCGTACGGCTACGCTGAAGCGCGATGTATATAAGGCTACCATAATCAAGAATACCGGTAGGGTCTATCATCTCTTCACGTCCACCATAGGTGGTTTCGCCAATAGTAACCTGATATTCGTTGATATTGCCAATCACATTATATGTAACAGGTGCCTCGGGGATGGCTCCATGATATTCACCATTGTCCCAATCATAAATCTGGCGCATAGTTCCCTTGGGATGAATTCCCGCAGGATAGTGGGCAAGATTGATGAACATGCCATAATCATCGGCATTATAAGTGCAGATGACCGAACCATCGGTAGAAGCCTGTTTTCCCACTATAAAATTGGTACAGGCCATACTGCCTGCACTCACCAATGAGAAGATGAATGCTATGATATAACGATACATAGGCGAAAGATTAACAGGCTTTGAAACTCATATCAAGGCCCTTTACAGAATGAGTAAGAGCACCGACAGAAACATAATCTACACCTTGCTCGGCATAGCTGCGAATGGTATCAAGGGTTATATTGCCACTCGACTCAACCTCATAACGATGATTGATGAGATCTACAGCCTTCTTGGTATCTGCCACAGTAAAGTTGTCAAGCATAATACGATTTACACCGCCACATTCAAGGACCTGATTGAGCTCATCGAAATTACGAACCTCAATCTCAATCTTCAGGTCAAGGTTGCGTTCCTTAAGATAAGCATGACAACGGTTGATAGCGTTGGAAATACCGCCAGCAAAATCAATATGATTGTCCTTGAGTAATATCATATCAAAAAGACCGATACGATGGTTTACGCCACCGCCAATCTTGACTGCCATCTTTTCAAGCATGCGCATACCAGGAGTGGTTTTACGTGTGTCGAGAACATGTGCACCAGTACCTTCTATACGTTCTACATAACGATGGGTCATTGTGGCAATACCGCTCATACGCTGCATGATATTGAGCATAAGGCGCTCGGTCTGCAACAAAGACCTTACCTTGCCAGTTACAACCATTGCGATATCGCCACGATGAACCTTGGCTCCATCATTGATGAGTACTTCTACAACCATAGTTGGGTCGAAGCGGGCAAAAACTTCCTTGGCAATTTCTACACCGGCAAGGATTCCATCTTCCTTGATGAGGAGATGAGACTTACCCATAGCATCTTCAGGGATGCAACATAGTGTGGTGTGGTCACCATCACCAATATCTTCTGCAAAAGACAAATCAATCAGTCTGTCTATTAATTCGTTAACACTCTGCATGACTTGAATAATTTTATTTGACACTAAATTAATGAGTTATTTCAACTTTGTGGGCTCTACCTTCAACGTCCTATCAATTTGCTGCACTTGCCCAGAAGCGCTTTGTGGGAGGGACAAAGGTTTGCGGGGGATTGGGGGCACATTAACCGGACGTATTTCCGATGTGTCTGCATCATTCGGTAATGTAGCCGGCTGTGGCTTGGAGTGCATTCTTACCAATTGTATGTTATTGATAAACATAAGCTGCAAAGTAGTAGCCGACTCCAGTTGGCTTTGGCTCTTGCTCAAAATAAAGTAGCCACGAATCTCCTTAATGCCTACCCGCCCATAATCAGACAAGTTTACCGTCTGATGACATGGCATAGAAACTTGAGTGAAAGAAGAAACGATGCTGTCATTTGCCAATGTGATAGCAAGAAGCACACAAGCATTGCGCATTCCGTCTTGATAGATGAAATTGCAATCAAATGCCAATGCAAAGGCATCGCCAGCATAATATGAGGTATCACACTTTATAACAAAGCTCTTCTGATTGAATGGAGCTTTGGGAATAAGTGTAAGAGAACGCGTTTCGCTCCATACATTGGCAGTATCTCCTGTCGCACCCAATGTGCCAAGACTGCCTAACTCTGATGTCGACACTCCCAAAGAGCCTGCCTCTGCACGCAGGCGGTCCTCGAGTTCGTCATATATCTTAGAAAGCTCGTCGGTATGACGCATATAATAGGTCAGCGAACGGTCAAACTGCTCCTGTGTAATCCCATGTTTGCGAAGAACCGCATCCTCATAAATACGCTCCCATTCTCCAGGATTCCCCTGCTGAGAAGCCAAACTCTTAGAAAGATGATAGTCGTACATAACATCCTCCATTTCTCCACGTGACAGAATGTCTGAAGGCAAGGATGGCTTACATCCTTGCATAAATATAAGCAGAAATGAAACGGATATAAAGGAGAGCACCTTACCTAACATCCTTTTATTTTTGTTCTGAATTATCAACATCCTTCTTGTTAGATTGGGAAAAAAGAGATAAGGTCTCAAGCTCTTTGCGACAAACTAAGAGCAACATAACCACACCTACGCTAATGCAAGCATCAGCAAAGTTGAATACGGGTGAGAAGAAAATGAATTCAGAGCCACCAACGATTGGAACCCATGAAGGCCACGTCGTTACGATGATTGGGAAATAGAACATGTCGACCACCTTTCCCATCAGGAATGGAGCATAGCCAGTGCCAAAGGGAACAAGAGAGGAAACGTCAAATGGGGTTGAAGCATCGAAGACAAGCCCATAGAACATAGAGTCAAATATATTTCCTGCAGCCCCGGCAAATACCATAGACAACAAAATGATATAACAATAGCGGGCACGTACTTTTATCTGGCGATGAATATACCAACCTATAATGCAGATAGCAGCTATACGCAATAGGCTAAGCAGGAACTTGTTGATAAACGTCATGCCATACGCCATACCATTGTTTTCCACGAAATCGATATAAAACCAATCAGTTATATGGATGGCATCACCCAAGCACATATTAGTCTTGACCAGAATCTTGATAATCTGGTCAATAACCAATAGCACCACAATAAGCAGAACCGAGAGACGTCCTCGGGTCACAACATTTCTAATATCCTTCATTTTATTGCTTGCGAGCATTTTTTGACGCCACGCTCAGAGTGGCATGGGGCACCGCGCGTAAACGCTCCTTTGGTATAAGCTCACCTGTCATACGGTCTATACCATAGGTTTTGTTGTCTATACGAATCAATGCCGCCTCCAAACCTTGGATAAACTTCTGATGCCGTGCCGCCATCTCCACCAACTGTTCCTTGGATTGAGTAAGACTGCCCTCCTCCAATGCCTTATATGTAGGAGATGTATCATCAACATCATTGGTATCCTGATTCATCAGCCTACGCATTACCTTGTTATAACTCTCACGTGCAACTGCCAGTTTGTCATTAATAATAGCGCGGAACTCCTGGAGCTCTTCATCGCTGTAACGTACCTTAGTTTCCATGCATCGGTGATTTAGGTTAACCATGACGCAGACATCGCTTGACAACTGCGTCATGGTTGGATTATTATTATTAAATTTTAGTTACTTGTATGCGAACGACAAAATTATCGAACTCTACATCTGTCCCAGCATTGTCCTCCACAGAGATACTATCGGCCAAAACTTGAGTTTTCACATAATCCTCGTAGTTGGCAATAGCCTTGGCAATACTGTCATTAGGACTGACCTTTATTGCTATGCGGTCAGTAATTTCAAGACCAGCGTCCTTTCGCATGTTCTGAATGCGATTAATGAGTTCACGTGCCATACCTTCATTGAGCAAATCTTCGGTCAGTTCAACCTCCAATGCCACAGTGAGATTTCCATCATTGGAAACGAGCCATCCAGGGATATCCTCGCTGATGATTTCGACATCTGCTACATCAACGGTGACAGGAGCACCATCGATATCAAACGAAATGCTACCATTCTGTTCCAACAATGCTATCGCGTCTTGATCCAAGCCATCCATATGGGCAGCAACACTCTTCATCAGCTTGCCGAACTTTTTGCCCATCACGCGGAAGTTGCACTTTACCTTCTTCACGAGGAATCCAGAATTCTCTACAAAGTTGACCTCCTTGACATTCACCTCATTCTTAATAAGGTCTTTGACAGCGCAGATACGCTGCTTCTGCTTGTCGTCGATGGCGGGAATCATCAGTTGGGCCAAAGGCTGACGAACCTTGATGTTAACTTTACGACGGAGAGCCAAAGTCATGGATGTTATCTTCTGAGCGATATCCATGCGGGCTTCAAGTTCGGCATCGATGGCCTCGGTATCAGCCATTGGATAACTCTCCAGATGCACACTCTCCATCTTTCCACCAAGGTCGTGATAGAGACGGTCCGCATAGAACGGAGCAAACGGTGCAACGAGCTTGGCTACTGTCATCAGACATGAATAAAGTGTCTGATAGGCGTTGAGCTTGTCACTGTCCATTTCTTTGCCCCAGAAACGTTTACGGTTGAGGCGTACATACCAGTTGCTCAAGTCATCGTTGACGAAATTGTCTATCAAACGGCCTGCTCTTGTTGGATCATAATCATTCAACTGCTTGCAGACATTAATAATCAAGGAATTGGCCTTGGAAATAATCCAACGGTCAATCTCTGGGCGTTCTGCCAGATTGCCTTGATTAAGCATGGTCTCTGGGTCAAAACCATCAACGTTGGCATAAAGAGCCAAGAAGCTATATGTATTATATAATGTACCGAAGAACTTGCGACGAACTTCATCCACGCCTTCAGGATCGAACTTGAGATTATCCCATGGCTCGCTGTTGGTCATCATATAGAAGCGTACAGGGTCAGCACCATACTTCTCCATCATTTCAAATGGATTGGTCACATTGCCCACATGCTTACTCATCTTATTGCCTTTGGCATCAAGAACCAAGCCGGTAGAAATAACATTCTTGAATGCTACACTATCGAATATCATTGTAGCAATAGCATGAAGCGTGAAGAACCATCCTCGAGTCTGGTCGACTCCTTCGTTGATAAAGTCTGCTGGGAAATAGGCAGGAGGTATTGGCGTTCCTTTGTAATCAGAGTGTATCATAGCCTGACGATCAGCTTCTGTACCGCGTGCCATCTCTCCCTCGAATGGATAGTGCAGCTGTGCATAGGGCATAGAGCCACTATCAAACCAAACATCTATCAGGTCGGTTTCACGATACATTGGTTTACCTGCGGCATTGACCAGCACGATATTGTCCACATAAGGGCGGTGGAGGTCTATACGGTCATAATTCTTCTGAGAATAATCTCCAGGAACGAATCCATTGTCTTTCAGAGGATTGCTCTTCATCACACCAGCCTCTACCGAGCGCTCAATTTCATTGTAGAGTTCTTCGACGCTACCGATACACTTCTCGTTACGATTGGAATCGCGCCAAATAGGGAGCGGCGTACCCCAGAAACGAGAACGCGAGAGGTTCCAGTCGTTGAGGTTCTCCAACCAGTTGCCAAAGCGTCCACTTCCTGTTGACTCGGGCTGCCAATTGATGGTCTTGTTGAGTTCCACCATTCTCTCTTTAGCAGCGGTATCTTTGATAAACCAAGAATCAAGAGGATAGTACAAAATTGGCTTGTCCGTACGCCAGCAGTGAGGATAATTGTGCACATGCTTCTCTGTACGGAGAGCCTTACCCTCCATCTTGAGTTCCATACACAACACCACGTTCAGGTCTTCGGCCTTGTCGGATGCAGCCTTGTCCCATACTCCGTTCTCGTTGAAGCGTGGATCATAAGCATTCTTGACATAATCACCCGCATGGTTCGCATACAAATCTTTGTCCACACAAGCATTGACAAAGTTAGTATCCAGTTCTTCAATGAGATAGAACTTACCCTGCAAATCTACCATCGGACGAGTCTCGCCCTTTTTATTAATAAGGTATAGAGCCGGAATATTGGCATCTTTGGCTACCTTGGCGTCGTCGGCACCGAACGTAGGAGCAATGTGAACAATGCCAGTACCGTCGTCTGTGGTCACATAATCGCCCAAGATTACGCGGAAAGCCTGGTCATTCATTTCAACAAAACGGTCACGACCATCCTCGCTGGCAAAAACCTTTTCCGGATGAGCCTCGGCATAATCGCTTACAAAGGCGGGTGACAGATCATTAAGTTTCTCGCAAGGCTTGACCCACGGCATGAGCTGGCGATAGTGGTATCCTTCAAGTTCAGTACCCTTCATGCGGTCCACGATGCGCCAAGGGCATATCTTCTTGTCTTTGTCAAATGCAGGCAGTTCTCCCTCTTTGGCTTCATGATCGGCCTTGAGGTATGAAGTCACGAGGTTTTCGGCCATAATCATGGTCATAGGCTCGCCCGAATAGGGATTATATGTCTCCACAGCCACATAGTCAATCTTGGGGCCTACGCAGAGCGCCACATTGGAGGGCAATGTCCATGGAGTGGTAGTCCATGCCACAAAGTATGGAGTTCCCCACTTGGTCCACTCCTCTTTAGGATTGACGATTTCAAACTGAGCTGTTACGGTAAGGTCCTTGACATCGCGGTAGCATCCCGGCTGATTGAGCTCATGACTCGAAAGACCGGTTCCGGCACCGGGGCTGTAAGGCTGGATAGTATAACCCTTATAGAGCAGTCCCTTATTATAAAGCTGCTTGAGAAGCCACCAAAGGGTCTCAATGTATTTGTTGTCGTAAGTGATGTAGGGATGGTCAAGATCTACGAAATATCCCATCTCCTCGGTAAGTTGACGCCACTCAGCGGTAAACTTCATTACGTTTTCACGACACTTATGGTTGTACTCTTCCGTTGAGATATACTTGTCCGATGCCTTGTTGTCAATATCTTTTTTGGTAATACCAAGTTCTTTCTCCACACCCAATTCTACAGGAAGTCCATGAGTGTCCCATCCTGCCTTGCGGTGTACCTGCATTCCCTGCATGGTCTTATAGCGATTGAATGTATCCTTGATGGCACGTGCCAGAACATGATGGATACCAGGGTGACCATTGGCTGAAGGAGGACCTTCAAAAAATATAAATTGGGGATTGCCATCACGCTCATCAATACTTTTGTGGAAGATATCATTCTTCTTCCACTCTTCCAATACGCTCTTGTTAACCTCAACAAGATTCAAGCCATTGTGTTCGGCAAATTTCTTAGCCATATTACCTATGTTTGCGTTTAATACCTATTATACCTGTTTTTTTTAATTTGGCAAAGTTACACAAAAAAATCGATGATATGCACAATTTTAGAGGTTTTTTATGTATGGCGCTATCACAAACAAGCATTTAGTGCAGGTTCGGCAATAGGGAACGGCACCAATTGTCTATCAATAGTCCTTTGTACAATAAGCGTAAGTTGTATTAGACGGAAAAAGACAATCTGCCAAAGTTCCAAGTATATTTACAAAGAATTTGTTTTAAGGTTTCCTTCATTCTGAATGATAGCAAGCAGAATGGCAGTGATTCTCAGAAACCGCGCGAAACGTTTGAAAGCTACCTCATAGGGACACCAAGACCGAAACAGGGCCCACAAATAATCCTGATACTGTTTCTTTTAGCAATTAAATCACGAATTGAAAAAATACATATTGGCAACCACTATTTCAGACTTGGATATTATCGATTCACGATGCAATTTGCATTTGAAAACGTCCTTAACGATGTTTCCTCCATTTTAATGTCATAAACAATGCGTCAAATTCGAG
Source organism: Prevotella sp. P5-64 (assembly GCF_002251285.1). Taxonomy (NCBI): domain Bacteria; kingdom Pseudomonadati; phylum Bacteroidota; class Bacteroidia; order Bacteroidales; family Prevotellaceae; genus Prevotella; species Prevotella sp. P5-64. The sequence goes on along the minus strand of NZ_NPJK01000060.1, from coordinate 10,489 downwards.
TTGTCTGCAAAAAACAATTGGGCAAAATGCATGTCTCGATGCACTTTGCCCAATACTAATTTCTGCCGACACACAGTTCGGCAATTCCATACTTTTCAGCTGGCCTATACAGACTTATAGCCCTTTGTGCTAATGGTTTCAATTACTTCCTTGATACCCATCTCCTTGCCGTCTGGGCTACGGTGAGCTGCCTCATGATGGGCGGCTTCGATTTCTTCTTCAGACACGGTGTATCCAAAGAACTTGCCCTTAAACTCGGCTACAGCCCAACCAATGAGGGCCACAACGAACAATGCTAATACGCAAAAAAATACATTCATATTTGTCTATCTGTTTTTTATAGGTGCAAAATTAACAAATAATACTGAAACTAAAGGCGTTTTGACCTTAATTTTTATCATCACTCAAACATTTGCCATTTACAGGTCGAATACGTAGCCTATCGTAGAGCAAAGCAGCACGATGAGCACGTAGAAAACAAAAAGATGTCCACCACTTCTAAATCCTGCTACCAGCGAATTGTAGGCGCCCGCCAGTCCATCTATTTTTCCCGCCCCTACTCCAAATGTGAGCCCTGATATAATCAATGTCACGCAAGTGACCGGCACGAGACAATGAAGGAAACTACTATGATTGACAGTACCCGTAGCCGTAAGCAGCAAGGGCTGAGGCAAAAGGGTAAGAAGGGCCATTATCACTACGACAATGGTCAATTCGAGCATTACCACGCGCAGGGCAAACCGTTCTTTTACTCCAAGCGGACGGCGGAGCCTGAACAGTTGGCTCTCTGTCAAAGGGCCATATGCCATAACACCCAACACGAGCCAGATAAGCAAAGGCGACGAGAGGGTGTATACAAACCTGCCGAACAACCAGCGTATGCCTTCTGCGCTCAGGAGCGAGCGTAGGTCTGCCGTGGGATTTAGTGCTGTAAGTATCCATGAGAGCAGCACAAGCATTATCCAAGCCACCAACAAAGTCAACGCCGTCTGAGGGAGTCTATTCTTCATCGGGATGCAGGTTATCAATGTCAAGTATGCGCAGCTCGAGAGCCCTTACCACCAGTCTCGTGGCATTTACTCCCATACGGTTTCCGTCGGGAAAGAGTTTTTGTACCAGTTCATTCTGACGCTTTTCCAAACTCTTCACGCCAAAAGGCATACCGCGCAGATTGGTAATTTGCTCTTTGGTATACCCCAGGGCAAGATGTCGCAGAAAACGCTCATCGTACTCATCAATCTCATAGTCAATCAGCGACTCGGTACGCATAAGGCTACTCCCGACACTATGTTTGAATCGCTCTACTATCTTCTCGAGTATGGGCTGATTGAAAACCAGACGTTTACCGCTCATACAGCTGGCAACATCACCTCGGGTGAGCAATTCGCCACTCTTCAGAATAATTCCGTCGCAACCAGCATCGAGCACATCCACCCAGAGTTTCTCATTAAGTATCTCTCCTGTAAAGATAAGGACCTTAACCCCTGGATAATTCTCTTTGGTGTATCTGCACAACTCAACGCCCACAGTGGTAGAGCCACCAAGTCCCAGGTCGAGCAACACCAAATCGGGCTGATGCTGCTTCATGAGCTTAAAATAGTTCTGCTCATTGTCTGCAGTTCCAATAATTACGGCTTCGGGAATCTCATTTTTGAAGATACCTTCTGTTCCTTTGAGTTCGAGAGGAACATCCTCTACTATGACTACTTGAAATTTTTCCATATCTGTAAGTTGTTACGTTCCTGGTTGAGATTGTACGCCTTGCTGTTTGGCAAAGAATGAGGTGTTTCGCGGAATCACAAGCATCACCAGAATGCCTGCCTCTGCGGGGCTTGCCTTGATACCACACGCGCGAGCCTGACTTACTTCGCCGAGCTCCCTTATTATCTGTCGACACATCAGATATCTCACATCTTTGGTCGATGGTGTAAAGAGCTGCCGACACTCTTGCTCTGTCAGCTTGACGTTAGGCATGGGTATCCGCACAGTCTGATATTGTCCGTCACCTGTATGGGCAGTCCATGTTACGCGAGCCTGATTAATGCTGGACAATATATCCAACAGCATTTCCCACATTTCACTATCTATGCGCATAGGCGTCTCTGTCTGTCGCAATGCCTGCTGGCTCAATATGTCATAAAGCGACTTATAGTATCCGGTCACCTCGTCGAGAGCATCGCAGTCTATAGGTCTGGTATCCACTATCTGCCTGATACGCGAGGGATAGTACATCGTCTCATGCTTAAGGGTGGAAAGGCAGTTGTCGAGCACACTGTTGCTTACGTGCAGACGCGCCACTTCGTATTGGCGTCGATTGAGCTCATCCGTTTCCATTTCAATGGCATCCCGCTGCTTTTCATCATAGACCACCTGCTGCCGAAGGTCATTGCAAATCTGTACCACAAGACGGTCAAGCTGCCGGACATCATTATCAAATAAAACTTTAGGCATCACCCAGATTTTACTGATTTTTAGCAACTTATTCTCCGGCCGTTCATCTTCCATCAGCAGGTTGTTTATGAGTTTCAGTCTATCCAGACAAAGCCTATACATCAGCCTATAACGATAATAGAATATGTAGTATGCAGGAAAAAGGACAAGCAGCAAGAGTATCAGAATGATAATAGCAACATTCTTGTTTGTTTCTGCCTTCTGCATAACCTGCACATAGTTGCTCAGCGACTGGTCGGCACTGTGCAGGCGGAACAGCTGGGTATATGCCTGGTTATTGTATTCATAGAGCTTCCATCTGTGCAGCGCCAAGGCAGCTACCGCTATCTCATTGCGCATATTTAGAATAGTAGTATAGTCAGCCTCTACCCCACTCCGGAACCACTTTAATTCAGCCGCCTCTTTGCCTGTACTGTCATAAATAGCCATCAAATCGACAGAAGTCTGGTGCTTATGCGTATAACCCCGTCTGCCATTAAGTGCTTGCATACAGCTATCGGCCATAACGAGTGCTTGGTGGTAGCGTCCGTCAACATTGCATTGATAGATGGAGTCAGCATATTTGCGAACTTTATCAGACATGTCGTGCCCGAATGTGGTAGATACTGTCAAAGACATAAAAAGTCCTATAAACAATCTCACAACACCCATCGGAAGTCTGAACCAGAATCTGCTACCCGTGCCGGTATTCTCTGCCCCGATTGCACATTGGGCGAAGATAGGACTTACCTTCTTGTATTTTTCAATAATTCCCTTGCAATTCATCAGTCCAAACCCATGCCCTTTTCCGTCTTGCACAGCGCCGGAGGTATCTACTATCGGCTTATGGTCAAAGAGATGCTTCAACTGAGTATCACTCATCCCGGGTCCAGTGTCGCAAATACTGATTTCGGCACAAGTGTCATGGCGTATTGCATAGATTTCCACATGCCCATCTTCGGGAGTGAATTTACGTGCATTGTCCGCCATCGTATTTATCATAAAAAGCGTGAGGGTCTTGTCTGCCTTGACCGTCAGGTCGGTCTTTTGTATATCGAGAGAGATTCCTTTAAGCTGAAATCCCATCTTGCTTTTGGCCACGATATCAAACAATGATTGTAGAGCAAAACTTTCGATATGTAGATTGAGTTGACCTTGGCGTAGTCTTATCCAATCGGTCAACACTTCGTTATACTTGTTGATTTGGTCTGTGAGTTCAGCGATATACTCTATTCGTTCGTTGTTGGTATCACCAACCTTGCGTAGCATTCTTACTTCATGAAGCATGCGGTCGATAAAGGGTGTTATGCTGGTTACCAAAGATAACTTGGCCCTCTGCTCGAGGTTGCGGCGGCGGTTCTGCGTCAGGTGCAGCTTTTCTATCTCTATCATTTCGCATATCTCGTCGCTCTTCTCCATCTGCCGACTCATTTGTCGGTCATTGAGTTCTTTCCACTTACGCAGAGACATGAGCAACGATTCAATATCACTGCTTCGGTCGGTTTTTTTTCTCTTCAGGTAAAGGACTATGAGCAGGGTTACCAATACTACAAGCACTACAAGTATAGCTGCTATCATCGAGTTGAGCAGTTTGGCCGACTTGTCCAACTGCTCGGCACGCGCCTCAAGCTGCCGGTCTTGTCGCGTTTTCTCCTGCATGTCGAGATAGATATTGCGGTTATAATCACTGTTGGGTTTGTCATCGATGGCAGAATAAGCCAGTGACAGTTGTTCCCGAATAGAGGCTACCAGGTCAGGGGCACGCTCTATAACTGTGTCTTCCTCAAGAGCGTTATGCAGACAAATGAGTGACGAGCGGTAATCATTGAGTGCCCAATAACATTTTGCAAGAGTACGATAAGCACCAGCTGTCTGATAGACGTCACCATAATGCTGGAAAATATGCAGCGCACGCTGTGCGAGATTTCCAGCAAAGAGCGAATCGGGCATATCATCATTGTTGATATAACTCATCGCAGGCTGGTTATTATCTAAAAGTCTGGAGAGTGCACGGGTATCTACGAGGTGCTCACTCATGCCCTGCAGAGCCTGAGCTTCAAAGAATGGGATGCCCTCTTGGCGGGCAAGGACATAACACTTGATAAGGCTTTCGAATTCAAGTTGTTCGACTTTCTCCTGAGTCCGCGCACGAATGATACCTCCCGAACCTACATTATATAAATAATTGAGAAGTTGTAGGGTGTCTTCTTTAAGATAGTCGCTCTGGGAAAGGTGGGCCAGTTCGTCGTGCGACTGGTTGGGCAATCCCATGTAATAAAAATAGACCGAAGCAACGATGTAAAACTCTGAACAGGCATAAGCAAAACGATGTTGCTGGTGTAAGTTAAGCAGACGGCTTTCCTCCTCTATCCGGTGCAGCCGACCAAGAGCCCTCTCCCTATAAACATAGAAATCCTTGTTATAGGATTTACGTTGGCAGAGGCGCATCATCTGCACGTCAGCAACGAGCAATTCCACCTGATTGTTAGTTATCCTGTCGAGGTTTCCAATGAGCGTTTTCACACTGTCATAGTCCATCTTTGCCATACTGACAAAGGCAAGATGATTAAGGGCTTCCGCTTTTCCGTCCGGGTAGTCAGACGACAGCTGCAGGGCCTGGCGTGCATAGTAGGCCGTGCTGTCCAGGTTACGATAATGGTAGGCATAGGCTTGCGAGTTGAGACCGTCTATGCGTCCTGCCGTGGGATTTGTGCACGACATAAGCCATGAAAGGCTCCATATACCGACGAGCGATATAATAAAGCCTTTCAGGAAACGAGCATACTTTGGGTTTGCCTTTATGTCGTCATTGCTATTCATTGCGTAAGCCTATACTGGCTGGATATTTGGTTATTGGCGCGCCTTGGCGATATAACCTAATGCCTCAACACATTTGTCTGTAATAGCCTGCCAATTGCCTTGGGCTATCACATCCTTTGGAAAGAGCTTGCTGCCCATGCCGACACAGAGTACCCCACTCTTAATCCATGCGGTGAGGTTGTCTTCTTCGGGACTTACAGCCCCTGTCACCATGATATTACTCCAGCGCAAAGGCGCCATGACATTTTTAACGAACGACGGTCCGCCCACATTTCCTGCGGGGAACACCTTAGTCACATCACAGCCAGCAGCCTGGGCGTTGCTGATTTCACTTACCGATCCGCACCCGGGGCTGTAAGGGACAAGGCGACGGTTGCAGACAGTAGCTATCTCAGCGTTGAAATTGGGGCCGACAATGAAATTGGCGCCAAGTTGCATATACAGGGCTGCAGTGGGGGCATCTATTACAGTGCCTGCTCCCAAAATCATTTCCGGGCAGGCTGCAGCAGCCCATTTTGCGAGTTCTCCAAATATCTCATGGGCAAAATCACCACGATTGGTAAACTCGAATACTCTTACCCCTCCCTTGTAGCAGGCACTGATTACCTGCTTACATATCTCTAGGTCGCTATTGTAAAAAACAGGCACCATACCGGTATCATGCATGGCCTGTATCACTTGAACTTTATTAAATCTTGCCATAATTGTATTTTTTTTGTTTTTATCGCTGCACTCTTCCAGAAGCATCGCCACCAGCAAGGTTCTCCACCTCTTCTCGGCTTACCATATTAAAATCGCCCGGTATCGTGTGCTTCAGGGCTGATGCAGCTACAGCGAACTCCAAAGCACGCGCTTGGTCTCCGTCATATGCAATGAGGCCATGTATCAATCCACCCGAGAACGAGTCTCCTCCACCCACGCGGTCAATTATGGGAAGTATGTCATAGTGCTTGCTTTCATAAAACTGCTGCCCATCATAACTCAGCGCCTTCCATCCATTGTGCGATGCCGATTTGCTTTCCCTCAATGTACTCACTACGTACTTGAATCCGAATTCTTGCATCATTCCCTTGAATATGCCATAATATCCATGAGCATCAGTCTGACCCTTTTCCACATCTGCGTCGGGAGTAAAGCCCAAACAGAGCTTTGCATCTTCCTCATTACCTATACACACATCTACATACTGCATGAGTGGACGCATCACTTGCTGTGCCTTGGCAGATGTCCACAGCTTCTTGCGGAAATTGAGGTCGCAACTTACGGTCACACCATGACGCTTGGCAGCCTGACATGCCATAAGGGTAAGCGTGGCAGCCTTGTCGCTGATGGCGGGCGTAATGCCGCTCCAGTGAAACCAGTCGGCGTCTTTCATAATCGCATCAAAATCGAAGTCCTCGGCAGTAGCCTCGGCCATTGAGCTTCCGGCACGGTCATAGATTACCTTGGAGGGACGCATCGATGCTCCGCTTTCCAGATAGTAAATACCCAATCTATTGCCACCACGGGCTATATAATCGCAGTGTACCCCATAGCGTCGGAGGGCGTTAAGGGCACACTGGCCAATTTCATGTTCGGGAAGTTTGCTAACGAAATAAGCCTCGTGTCCATAGTTGGCGCAACTTACTGCCACATTGGCCTCGCCGCCTCCATATACTACATCAAAGGAATCACTCTGAACAAAACGTTTCTGTCCTGGTGACGAGAGACGAAGCATGATTTCGCCCATTGTTACGATTTTTGCCATTTTTCTTATTTTAGATTATCTGTTTATTGTCATCAAGCAAAAGTACACATAATTTATATAATAAGGAAAGAATTGAAGAAAAAAAAACTAATGATGCCATTTTTTAGAGCTGTGTGTTTACACAATTCGGTTATTATTGTTATTTTTGCAAGGATTAATTGTTATAACATGTCAGAGAAGATTAGAATCAAGGATATTGCAGAGCGTGCCGGTGTGTCGGTTGGTACGGTTGACAGGGTGTTGCACGGTCGTCCCAACGTGTCGCCATCTGCAAAAGCCAAAGTTGACGCAGTACTCAAGGAGTTGGACTACAAAGCCAATGTCTATGCCAGTGCTCTGGCGCGCAACCGCTCCTATCGTTTTATCCTGCTCATGCCAGAGTATGAGTCCGAGGCTTACTGGGAAGAAATTGAGCTGGGAGCCGTGAAGGCCAATGATGCCCGTCGCGACTTTCACATAAGTCTCGAGATAGTTTATTTTGACCGTTTCTCCAGTGAGTCTTATGTCAAGCAGTGCCGCTATTGCCTCTCTGCCCGCCCCGATGGACTCATAATCGTCCCAATGGACGAGGAAACAACACGAGCGTTTACCGATAGTCTTCATTCGATGGACATCCCATTTGTTTTGCTCGACTCTTTCATTCCCGACCTCAAACCCCTCGCCTTCTTTGGCCAGGATTCTTTCTGCAGTGGCTATTTTGCCGCCAAGATGCTTATGCTTATAGCGCGTGAAGAGAAGGAGGTGATGCTTATGCGACTGCTGAAAGACGGGCGCGCAGTAAGCCGTCAGCAGGAAAACCGCGCCGTAGGATTTATGAGCTATATGCAAAAACGGTTTCCCAATGTGCGCGTGAGTTACCTCGACCTTCCCATTGAGCACCGCGACGACCATGAGCTCTATACGGCCATGATAGATTCATTCTTTGCCCTGCATCCAGACATCCATCACTGCATCACATTCAACTCCAAGGCATATATAGTAGCCGATTACCTATTGGCGACGCATCGCAAGGATGTCCAGATTATGGGATACGACATGGTCAACCGCAATGCGATGTGCCTGAGGGAAGGCACTATCTCTTTCCTTATCGCCCAACATGCCTTTATGCAAGGCAGTCTCTGCGTAGAAACGCTGTTCCAATCGGTAGTGCTCCACAAGGAGGTAACGACTGTCAACTATATGCCGATAGAGTTGATTACACGCGAGAATATGGATTTTTACCGACGCAGCCTTTAGTATCATGACAAGTAATAAAAAAGGCCTGCTGGCACTTTCGCCCCTTGTAGTGTTTATCACGTTCTACCTCTCGCTATCTCTTCTGGCGGGCGACTTCAACCGCGTGCCTGTTACGGTGGCGTTTATGGTGGCGAGCGTCTATGCCGTATGTATTTCGGGCGGCCATACGCTACAGAGACGCATTGACATCTATAGCCGTGGAGCAGGTTCCGGACGTTTGCTGCTCATGCTATGGATATATGTATTAGCCGGTGCTTTTGCCTCGTCTGCCAAGGCCATGGGCAGCATCGATGCCACTGTGGCTATGGCGCTCCATGTACTTCCTTCCAACTTGCTGCTTCCGGGACTATTTGTTGCGGCATGTTTCATCTCACTCTCTATTGGCACGAGTGTTGGTACTGTCGTGGCACTTGTACCAGTGGCGGCGGGAATAGCTCTCGATACTGGGGCTTCCGTACCGCTTATGGTGGCAGTCATCGTTGGAGGTTCTTATTTCGGCGACAATCTCTCGTTCATTTCTGACACTACAGTTGTAGCCACACAGACCCAAGGCTGTAGGATGAGCGACAAGTTCAGAGTCAACCTGCGTATTGTGGCGCCTGCGGCAATTGTACTGCTGGCCGTCTATGGTTTTATGGGACGTGGCATAGCGTCTCCATCAGCCATTGAACCCATCGATTGGATACGCATAGTACCCTATGTTGCCGTACTGGTTATGGCCTTGCTTGGAATGAATGTTATGGCTGTACTAAGCCTGGGCATAGCCCTTTGTGCTATCATCGGAATCGCAGTGGGAGCCTACGACTTCTTCGGACTCCTTGATGCTATGGGCAGCGGTATCACATCTATGGGCGAACTGGTCATTATTGCTATGATGGCGGGTGGATTGCTCGAAATCATAAGTGAAATGGGCGGAGTTTCCTATCTTATAGACCGACTTACTGCCAAGGTGCACACCAAGCGCGGCGCCGAACTGTCAATTGCGGCCATGGTGAGCATGGTCAATCTCTGTACCGCCAACAATACTATAGCCATACTCACCGTAGGTGATATCTCCCGTCGTATAGGTGACAGATTTGGAGTGGACAATCGCAAGGCAGCATCCATACTCGACACGTTCTCGTGTATGGTACAGGGCATGCTTCCTTATGGCGTGCAGATGCTGCTCGCAGCAGGACTGGCTCATATCAGCCCGATGTCCATTATACCTTATTTATATTATCCCATGGCTATAGGAGTGGTAGCTCTCGGAGCCATCATCTTCCGATATCCTCGAAAATACAGTTGATATGGATATAGTAAAACGAAATCTCTTTGCGCTCATACGCTCTGGTGCATTAGGTGAATATACCAGACTTGAACCAATGACTCCTTGCAAGTGGAGGAAGTTGGGAGATATGGCACTTAGCCGTGGTGTGGCTTCTACCGTCTCCCTCGGACTGAGACACCACCAGTATGATCAGGGGTTGGGAATTCCTTCACTACAATTGGGCGATGGCGAAGTGACTTCGGCGCAGACTGCCATTCCCATGCGACAAGCCTCCATGGCAAACCTATGGCTTAACCACCAACTTAAAAGAATACGCAACACAGAGCGACATGCTATAGACACATCAGTAGATACCTTGCAGATACTTGATATTCTACTCTCATCCATTACAGCAATGATGGGACAGGATGCGTCACTCAGACATCTCGTGCAACTTGCCGTCTATCTTCGTACAAGGGGAGACAAGGTCGATTTTGTCAAACTTGACCGCTGGTTGCAGAAACTTCATGTGACAAGGGCAGCAGCATTACAAGGCAGTTTCCTTATCACGGCAATGGGCTTTGAACCCGATGAGCTGCCATTTGTTCACTCTTCGGAGCCCCGGGCAGAATTCTTGCTTGACTACGCCCTGTCCCATGGACAGCACGAGTACGAAGCCTGGCATCTCAGCGACACCAAACCTCTCTTCATACGCAACAACCCCAAAGCACTTTGGCGCAGGGTGCGTCGGTGTACAAGATATATGCGTTATGCGCCATTAGAGACCATTAGCTATCTATTTCTATCAATGGCGCGTTCTATTGCCGAAGTTGAGGAGTAGAACAAGTTCGTAAATAGCACCCCATATTAAAGGAGAATCCCTTAATTCCGCAACACTATAATTTAACTTTATTTATAAGTTCCTGAGCAACAAAAAGTTGCCCAGGATTTTGCCATGTCAGAATTTTCACTTATCTTAGTGTTGCAAAAAGAAAACAAGCAAAACT